>BDTH01000075.1 GCA_002923195.1 bacterium BMS3Abin15 | reverse complement strand
AAGTCGGGAAGAGAATTATTATTGAAGACTGGGAAAAATAAATAAATTTAAATGGCATATATTTTCTTAGATGAAAGCGGCGACTTAGGATTTAAACCAACTTCAAGTAAGTGGTTTGTTTTTACTATCGTGCTAACTAATGACCATAGAAAAATAGAAAAAGTAATTAAAAGAATAAGAAAAGGGTTAAGTAAAAAATACAAAAAAGTTAAAGAACTTCACGCATATCATACACAACCTATCAATAGAAAGAGAATATTAAAATTGCTTTCGCAACTGAAAGATTTAAAAATCCTTTGTATTATTTTAAATAAAAAGAGAGTATATGTTGATTTACAGAAGCAAAAAAATTACTTATACAATTATGCTGCAAATATTCTTCTTGATCGTTTACATAATAGAAAAATAATAAATATTGACGAACCTATTGATTTATATATAGATCAAAAAGATACAAATAAATTTATCAGAGAAAATTTTGAGAATTATTTAAAAGACAATTTTAACAAAAGAGGAAGTAAAAAAGTTAGAATAAGAATAAGGCCATCCCATACTGAAAAATGCCTACAGGCCGTTGATTTTATTTCCTGGGCTATATTTAGAAAGTATGAACAAGGTGATTACAAGTATTACAATTTAATAAAGAAAAAAATTATTGAAGAAAATGCCCTTTTTAAGTAAAAAGAAAACCCCTTGTTTTGACGAGACGCCTTACGGTATCCCAACACAAGAGGATTTACTTCTATGTTCTAATACTACCACACTTTAACAAATATTTCAAGTGCTTATCCACAACCTGCAATTTATGGCTTTAATAGGGAAAAAATGGCGTTATTAAGCTACGAAATTATTAAAAAGTAAATGCACGGCTATTGAGCCGGCTAATCCCAATATGATCAGCCATTTATTTACAAGCGCCGGCAAAAGAATAATTAAAGTTGTAACAATATGCATCGGGACTGTCCATAATAGCCTTTGCCAGAATACACCAAAGTTTCCCAGTTGAAAGATATTGTTCATGTAAAAAATACTTTCCGAAAGGCCGAATAGAAGACCGAAGGCTATGCCAACAAAGATTTGCATTTTGTAACTCGGCAATTTTACCCCGTTAGAAATACTATTTCTAACGGGGTTTAAAATAAAAAATAACACTATTAGTACCTTGGATATTTCTTCAATAACTTCCGCGTATCCCGTCATTTTTAGCAGGGGAATGAGAATTAATGGCAAAACTAGTCCTGCTAGTATAACGAAAATTATATTAAGCGGAGCAGAAGAAGATTGCTGATTATAGTTCATGTTATTCACCCTGTTAGATATTTTACTTGCTTATTGAGAATCATATTTTTTTATTTCCTAAAAATCTAACAGGGTTAATTTGACAAGATCTCTATATATTTCCCGTAAACCCACCCCTCCTTCGCTGAAACTTCGGCGGGCAAGCCTTCTGATTCATCTTCTAAAGTAATTTTATACCATATCTCTTGGCTCCCGTCCGTTGCTGTGGCCGTTTTCTCTTCCGTATAAATAAACTCATCATTAACATAAACCTTGATTAAAATATCGCTATCAAGCGAAGGATCTGATCGCACGTTAAGCCATCCCAACCCTGTTTCCGTAATTTTTAATTTTGTTTGTTTTTCTTCCACGGTTTCTGCAGGAATGGCAAGCGTTTCACTAAAATCTGAACCGATATCTTGAGTTGCATTATCCTCACTAGTACTCGCATAATTGGAACCAGCAGTATCACTAGTGATCGTCACTTTTTGAGAGTCAGCTATTTCCATTATGGAATTGTCTCCAGGGGAAGATAGGAAAGCCGGCACTGTAAAACGGGCTCCCAAATAACCCAAGGCAACTAAAATTATAATAAACAAAAGAACCTTGATAATTTTGATTAATCTTTCAGTATCTACCAATGGCTCGCCAAAAGGTGGCAATAGATAGGTGATAAACCCGCCTTTCATTTTTTCCGCATGTTTTTTGACGTCAACTATAGGTGGCGCTTTCAGTGTTTCGCCGGGAGAGATATAACTTTCGAGGGCCCTGCTTTTCCTCAAAAGAACATAGAGCAGAATCATTAATACTGAAATTCCGACAATAACAATTATGATAATCCCCCAGGTCATAGCAGTTGAAACTCCGAATAAGCTACCGACTAGCCCACTTTTTCCGCTGGTTTCGGCGACTAGATTATTTAGCGCCTTTAAGTTATTCTCGACCGCACTTAAGCTTTCTTTATTTTCACGATAAGTCACGATGTGCTCTTCGGGAGAGGCTTTATATTCTTTCTGCTTTCTGATGATGCCGTCCAACAACCTCTCTATATCATTTTTCAGAGTCGTTGCTTGGGCAAAATAGTCCGTGTTCTCCAGGGGCTGTATCAACTCAAGAGTTTGTTTTCTTAGTGATTCCAGCTCTTCTTCGGAAATAACCCAAATATCCTTGAGCCTTACCGTTTTTACTACCGATTCGCCAGGCTCCAACTCTATATCCCTGTGAACGTACCATAATTTTCTGTCCTGGTCATAATCAACTTCCAGGTCGCCCTGGTCTATTATATGCTGGGGACCTGCTTCATGGGGGAGGTAGTATTTAAATGGTATAGTTTGCGTTTGGGCGTTGGAAGGATTTACGATCAGCATTTTGAGTATTACGGAACCCCATTCAAACCAACTGGTAGTCACGGGCTCGTTAGCCACCTTATCAATCAAGAGCCTGTTAATTTCTGCCAGGGCTTTCAGTTCTATTGTCTTATTTTTAATGAATTTAATATCATCCGAATTAGTGTCGGATATTTTATATAAATCATCAAAGTCATATCCTTTGTCTCCGCTAAGATCGCTTAAGTCATTACTGACTTCTTCAAGTAAATCATAGGTGTCCTCGTCAAGCGTTGAGGTTGTGCCGGCTTGCTGTAAAGCAAAGATGTTATCAACAACTGTGTCTATGGTATCGATCTTGGCTTCAATATCATCCAGTTGGTCCAGTTTTTCCCTGGCGTCTTTTATTCTTCCAAATACAGTTGAGGCAGAAGCTAGGTCTGCCGGAGTGCCGAGATAGCCCTCTATTGAGTCTACATATCCCTTTACCAGCACTAAGTCGGCATAGGCTGTTGTCCCGGTGCCGTTATATCCCAGTTCGCTCTGGACTTCATTGATTGTGGTTGAGGCCGCACCTACTGCGTCATAAATTGCCTGAGCGGTCTGCGATCCCCATTTTTCCTGAAGGAATTTCGTTCTACCGAATAAGCTCTCAACTGATGATAGATCGGCAGAAGTTCCAATTCTTGTTTTTACAGTATCCAAATCAGCAATGATGTCATCAGCATCGTTAGTGCCCTATTTAGCTAGAATACTATCCACTTGCGTTCTTATGTATTGGGTGTCGGTATAGATTGAATCAACTCTGGATCGGATATAAGTAACATCAGTCTGAATGGCATCAACTGAAACTTGGGAAGCCCGGCTGGAAATGGTGGTATCTACATTATCAGATAATTGTTCCCCAATGGAGCCAACAGTACTTAGACTGGAAGAAAGAATATTCCAAACGTCAGCTGCTGTAATGTCATTGCCGTAGCTAGTCAATGTTCGAGTGGCATTAGCCCAGACGGCTGTGGCAATAGTTGAAGTAGAATAATCAGTCAAGGTCCGGGTAGCACTATTCCAAACATCCGCAGCCGAGATATCATTGAGGGCATTGATCAGAGCTTCATTAGCATCAATCTCGGTTGTAAGATTTGTTTCCGTGGCGCTTAACTCTGCGCTTGAAGCCCGGCTGGAGATAGTAGCATTAACGTTATCCACTAATAGTTTTCCGATAGAGCCAGCCGTGGATAATGACGCGGTAGCTTCGTCCCAAACTTCCGTTGGATCGGCTAAGCTAACCCCCTCTGTTAATCCTCTTGTTCCATAAGACCAAACATCGGCGGCAGATATATTGTTTAGCGCGTTGATCAGCGCTTCATTGGCGTCAATTTCTGTGATTATGTTAGTTTCCGCGGTATCAATGTATGATTCCGTGGCTATACTTCCTCCGCCAGTCAGTGTCTTGTCAGTCAATCTTCTAGTTGAGCTACTCCAAATATCGGACACTAGCGTTCCGAAACCGCTCAAGGTTCTAGTAGTAGCATTCCATATTTTAGAAACCAAACTTTCGTCACGCCGTAAGATATACTCATCGTCCGTGGCTACCGGATTGGAAAACGGCGAAGAAACAGTCAAAGTATCTGAGGCTGCAACGAAATCAGAAACTGTTTGTTCTTCTCCGGCATTGGATCCGGTCAGCATCGCCAAGGTATAATTATTCCAATAATCATCTGGCTGAGTTAATTCTGCATCAACCAGTGTGTTGGCTGTTCCTGAATCAGCTGTTCCCTTAAAGTCAAAAGTAGCTTCCCTGATTGATCCGACTTCGGATTCAATGCCGCTAACATTTGTAAATGTTATTCCAACAATGAATGATTTATCAATGCAGACGCTGTCCGGGGCAACAGTGCAACACATCTCGCTTCTGTACAGTCCGGTAGTGGACGGGGTAGTGTAGTCGTAATAATGCCATCCATCGGACTCATCAACGGTATTGCCGTCGTTGACAACTAGTGTTCCGCTGGGATTAGTTATGTCGATTGTGCAGGAGTCAGATGTAACTGGGTTGCCAGAATCGTCGTATAGATATTCCCCGAGTACACAACTTGAACTGGGATCGCACCTTCTATAGCTTTCCTGTGCAGCAGAAACAGAATGCGCTAAAAACAACGCAAAAAAAAGCGGTCACAAATAAAATCAAAAGTAATTTACCAGACTTAAACATTTATTTAAAAATATTTAACCTCCGTCTAGTTATTATCGTTTCCTCCTTCTTTATCATCATCTCCCTTAACTGACTTTTTCAGGCTGCGAATGCCTTCGCCGATACTTTTAGCCAGTTCTGGGATTCTTTTTGCGCCGAAGAGCAATATTAGCACAACGACGATGATAATAATTTCCTTTGTTCCAAGACCAAACATATTTTTTTATTTAATTATTATGCATAAACCTCGACCTCTCTCGGCTTACGTTTTTTGTTAATTAATAATGTTATTTCGAAAAGTAAGATTATCGGCAGAGCCATTACCACTAATGATAAACCATCAGTTGGCGGGAGTAAAGCCGGAAGAATAAAGGCTAATGCGATTGCCCAGCGCCTTTTTTTTCTAAGGCCGTTAACATTAAGCAATCCTATTCTTATTAAAATCGTTAGTATTATAGGAAACTGAAAAACAACTCCCAAAAGCGCTGAGGTTAATAAAATCTGAGAAGTAAATAAACTCACATCCCACATATTGGCAATGCCCAGATTGAAGCTGAATCCGGCTAAAACTGTCAGGGCATAGTACATAATATAGAATCCAAAAGCGAATCCGACACAGAAAAGCAATATGCTAATAGGAACAACGGATATAAAAACTCGGCGCTCCTTTTTAGTCAAGGCCGACTTAAGAAAAGAGAAAACACTATAAATAATCAAAGGAAAAGTTATGATAACAGCTACGAATAATCCGATATTAACTGCCAACCCGACGAACTGAAAAGGGGAGACTACCATCATTTGCACATTCTCCATCTCAAAAAATCCCAAGAATAATTTAAGAATGTATCCAGAGGCGAAAAAACTTACTCCAAAAACCGCAATAAAGAAAACCGCCGAGAAAAGAATTTTTTTTCTTATCTCCTCAAAGTAGGGGGTATATTGTGTTATAAAATCCTTTATCATACGAAGTTATATTATCAAT
>BDTH01000074.1 GCA_002923195.1 bacterium BMS3Abin15 | reverse complement strand
AAATTCCAAGTATCAAAAAAACAGGCCGTTTGGTCTGTTTTTAATTATTTATTTATCGGAGCATACAGAATAGTCGCCCGCATATAGAAAATGGCAAGATTTATACTCAAAAGGTATGCATCTATATAGAATAGTGCACTATTCTATATAGATAGGGGTTAATAAGCTAGAAAATAACAAGGACCGTCCTCGGCAAGTGTTTAATTGGCATATAATGGCTAAAATATTGTATTATTAAGCAGACCTAATCCTGCAATAATCGTGCTCAGGTAGAATTGTTGGCTACTTGACTTTTTTGAAGAAATGCTATATAATACAGGCACAAAATAAGTTGGTCTTTAACAATCAATATTTTTGAAAAATAAAAGTTAGGCGGCAACACCGCCGAGGGAGGTTTGAAATGAAAAAGATAATCTTGTTGATATTTGTAGCACTTCTTGTTTTCCCTGTTTCAGGAGTCGAGGCTGGAAAATTAAAAAAGCCACCAAAGAGTACGATTGTAGAAAACGTAAGATATTACTGTAAGGTGAAGACCGCTTACAATATCTACTCTCGCAGAATAACTGCGTCGTATGATTTCAGAAGGTACTATGAATCTTTGGATCCTAAAACGCTTGAAATAGAAACGTACTCGTTTCGAGTAGGAAGATATGACAGCAAAAAAGAGCGTTGGCCGGTAAAAATGAAATGTGTAGTTAAGGTCAAGGATTACAATGGGAGGATCTACAAGGAAAACGCGGAGATCAAAGTATATTACTACCGGGGAGAGTTTGACGATTACGATATATTTTTGCCGAGGGATGTTTATGAGTACAGCAAAACTTATCGTGCGAAATATAGTACAAGAGCAAAATGAGACTTTTGTCTTCCGTAAAATAAATGAGAACGTCTAAGACGTTCTCATTTTTTTATTTCCGTTTCAATTATTTTTCGTTTTTTTAGAGTTATGCACAGTGTTACATTTTTTCCATTTTCTGGTATAATTTAGGCAGAAAATGGAATTAGTAAAGAACATAAGGAATAGCCTTTTCATTCAAAAGCGATTATTGTATTTGTTGCTGTTTTTTGGTTTTTTGGCTATAAATTTTAACCTAACAATATCATTGGGTGGTATAAATTACAGTAAGTGTACTGTTACAAATGAAGAGTGTTTATTATCGAAAATATCAGACAGTTCTTTTGTATTGCATGCTCATGCAGGCGAGAGGCTACAGGATGCTGCGGATGATGAAACAAACAAAGCAGATGTTCCATGGTATAACGTTTTTGTCCGAGGCATAAACTGGGTGCTTTACTACGTTTTTCTTTTCTTATCAATGCTACTTGGAATCGCAGGGTTTATATTTGACTGGGTGATTGATCCCCAGAATATCCAAAATGTTTTGGACCGCCCGGCAATTTATGACATGTGGAAAGTGGTAAGAGACTTTTTAAATTTGATGTTTATTTTAGTTCTTCTCTACTCTGCCTTCTGCACGGTTTTCCAGATAGAAAAGTACCATCTTAAAAAAATACTTTTAACGCTGGTGCTGATGGCTCTTTTGGTTAATTTCAGCTTCCCCGTTTCCCGTTTCATCATTGACACCTCCAATGTTACAGGGTACTTTTTTTTGAATACTGTTTTCTCTGGAGCTGATAAAATTGAAAGCAAGTCGGCTAGATTTGTGGCGTTGACTAAAATTGCCGATATTCTTGTTCCCAGAGAAGGCTCAAAAGGTAATTTTAATTCAAAGGCTCCTACCAGCCAAATATTGGCGGCTATAATTTTTATATTTATTTTAATGATAACCTTAATGGTTATAGCCTTGATGTTTGTAATTCGCTTGGTGGTGCTGGCGATCCTGATTATATTTTCCCCTGTCGGTTTTGTAGCAGCTGCTTTTCCCTCTACTAAACATTACGCTGACGACTGGTGGAAGAACCTTTTTAAATACGCCCTCTTTTTCCCAATAATGGTATTTATGCTGGCGATTGCCTTCAGACTTATGAGTGAACTGGGATTGGAAGAATCGGGAGCTGCATATAAAGAAATGTTGGGACAGGCTCAAAACTATTCAGGTGGAGACGACCCCTCCTCTATTGCTAATATGGCCTTTTTTTCCATACCAATAATAATTCTTTGGGTAGGACTGATAACCGCCCAAAAAATGGGAATCGCCGGAGCGGATGTGATAACTAATAAGGCTAAGGGTGCAGCTAATTGGGCGATGCGACAGCCATGGAGAGGAACGAAGCGTTTGGTAGGCACTACTGGAATTCCAGGCGGAATGAAGAGAGCAGCTGAATATTATGGAAAAAAAGGATTTGGAATCCCATTCACTAAAAGGAGAGTATTCGGAAGTGATAAGAGAGAAGGACTAGAAGCGCGACGAGCAGAGCAATTTGGGGTTAAAGGAGCCGCAAGTGAGCATAACAGGAAAAAAGTTGCTCAAATTAGGGATGATTGGAGAAAACAAGGTGGAATTTCAGAGGAAGATGCTCTTAAAAATATGGACAAGAAAAATCCGATATCTCTTAGGCAAGCTGCTGCTCTTGAGTTAGCTGATAAGCATGGATTCAAAGGTGAAAATGCTTACGGAAATTATAAGAAAGCGAAAAGCTTAATGGAAGGAGACTTATCATTAGATAAATCCCTTGACGACTTTACTAAGAAAAAGCGCATAGACCTAGTTATCAGCCATAAAACAAGTGGTAAAAAAGGAGAAGAACTTGATAAAGAGCTTGGTAAAGAGCTTGGTAAACTTAGTGCATCTGATTTCGGGAAAATGGATTTCAAAGACTTCTTTACTAATAGTGGAAAATCTGCCGAGGATGCCACTAAAAATTATTTTTCAGGCTCTGGATCAGCAAGAAAGACAGAAATTTCTAAGAATTTGAATAAATTAAACGAGGCTATTTTGGAAGAAAGGAATCTTTTATTTGAAACAAAGCGGAAGTCTGGTTTAACAGATCAACATGGCAGACCAGTTTAAAAAAATAAAATTATGGCAAGGACCTCATTTAATGATTTAACAGAAGAATCAAAAATTTTAAAAACTACTGTTCCTATATATACTCCTGTTACCTTAAGTCCCGATGACGAAACACTCAGCCAGATTATGGAACGGCAAGAAAAGTTTTTGAAATTATCCGAACCCATTAAGGATAAGCTGGCTTCTTATAAAACAGGGGAAAAGATCCAGCAAATTGGGAAGATATTTAATTTGGAATTACTGCAAATGGCTAGTATTGCTAGGGCTATTAGAAGTTATTACTTTGGAGAAATTAAATTAGAAGCAATCCCGTCGTTATTATCCAAGGAAATTGGGATTGATATAGCTAGGGCGCAGGAAATTGCTAAAGTTGCGAATGAAAAGATAATTGGTTCTAAGGTTCAGGAAAGAAGCCCGGAAGAAAATTTAATGAAACTTCCTATTGGACAAGCGCTTCAGAAGTATCCAAAGACCGGAGAGCAGCCGATTACCAGCAGCCCGATAAAGTTGAAGCATTTTCCAGCTCCGGCGCGCCCGTCAATTAAGAATTGGATCGCCGACTTTCATCAAAAGATGGGCATGGAAAAGCACGGAATGATGGAAAGAAGCGAATATTTATTTAACAGTGAAAATGCTAAAAGCTTAACCAGTGCTGAACGGCAGAAATTGGCCTATATCTTAAAATCCCTGGATGAAAATATGTTGCTAACTATTGATGCGGAAAATGAACAGATAATTTTTCCTGAAAAACCAGCTGTTAGTGCCAGAGAGCCATTACCACCAAGGAAACCTGAGACTCAAAGAATAGAACCGCGAATTCCCTCACCCCCGCCTTCTCTCCGCCTTGGATCAGCGAGACAGGCCAAAGGGAGAGGAGGAATTGAAAAATCCACCTCTAGTTCCCCTTTAGAAAATTTATCCCGTGGCGAAGTTTTACGGGAGGGGGAGAAAGAGACAGATAATCAAAGGTTTCATTTTTCTTCCCCGCACAAATTTGTAACAGAAGAAAAAAGATCATTAAACCGTATTTCTCCGATGGGACGCTTATCTGGTCCGCAAAAAAAGAACGATGCTCAGGAAAAAAATCCAAAAATTAACAAAAACACAGTAGACCTAAGAACAAATTAAAAATAAAAAATAATCCCAAAATCCAAATTTCAAAGTTTTTTTAATCATTCAATTTATTTAAACTTGATTTGAAACAATTTGAGCTTTGGAATAATTCGGACTAATTTATAGATTTATGTTATTTAACGTACCACAATATATTGATGTGGAAGATAAAATTGTCGGACCGCTTACTGGGAAGCAATTGTTATGGATGATTGGCATGGGCATCATGCTGCTTGTTCTGTGGAACACAGTTAGTCGGGCGATTTTTTTTATAGCGGGAATTCCCTTAGCATTAATTTTTATTGCCTTTGCCTTTTATCGCCCCTATAACCAGCCACTTATCAAATTTATCATACATGCCATTCTTTTTTTGTTTCGCCCCAAAGTGTATACTTGGAGAAGAACCGCTAAAAGGATACAGGTTACCAAGAAAAAAGAGATCTACGCTCCAGCCAAAAAAGATAAGTCTATAACAAGGGGAGATATTGAAGCGCTTGCTAAAACTTTAGATACAGAAGGAATGGAGAAAAACGAAAGAATAATAGAAATGATAGACAAAGATAAAAAATAATTCCAAAATCCAAATTATACTAAACTATGCCAAATCAAATCCAAAATCCAAATTTCAAAGTTTTTTCAATCATTCAATTCATTTAAGCTTGATTTGAAACAATTTGAGCTTTGGAATAATTTGAGATTAATTTATATTTTTTTATGGAAATATTACATTCAAAAAAATTATCCGGAGGTGAAAAAGGCGCCAGTACTCAAAAATATGTAGATGTCGAAGAAGTTAGGGATGGCGTCATCGTTTTAAAGAACGGTTCTCTCAGAACCGTATTAATGGCTTCTTCTGTTAACTTTGATCTTAAATCTACTGAGGAACAGGATGCCATAATTTCCCAGTACCAAAATTTTCTTAATTCTTTAGACTTTCCTCTTCAAATACTTATTACTTCAAGAAGGCTTAACATCGATCCCTATCTCGATTTTCTTAGTGAAAAAGAAAAACAGCAGTCTAATGATCTCTTGCGTTTTCAGATTTCGGAATACCAGAAATTTATCAAGAACCTTACCGAAGTTTCTAATATAATGTCTAAATTTTTCTATATCGTTGTTCCTTTTTCTCCAGTGGAGACCAAAAGAGGAGGATTATTTGGAAAATTATCGGCTATGCTTAATCCAAAGCAGGTAATAAGTGATAAAAGAGGAGCATTTGAAACATATAAAAATCAGCTTTGGCAAAGAGTGGATTATATTATTGAAGCACTAGGAGGAACAGGCGTTAGACTTGTTCCGCTTAAGACAGAAGAGACAATAGAGTTGTTATATAACACTTATAATCCTTCCCTATATGCCAGCACTATAATAAAGGATGTTGAGAAAATAGAATTAAAGTAAGTTTAGGAATTATTATATGTTTAATTTTAAAAAGCGATCCAAAGCAGAATTAACAGACAAAGTTTTGGAAAGCGAAAGAGTTTATCAAAGAGGAGAGGCTACTGTTAGAGATTTGATTTCTCCTTCAGCAGTGAAAATAAACGCCAACTATTTTCAAATAGGGGATATTTATGCCCGCAGTATTTTTGTAATTGCTTATCCAAAGTTTTTACGCACCAATTGGTTCTCTCCAATAATTAACATCGACTTATCAATGAACATCGCAATGTTCATACATCCTATTGATACAACTGACATCCTGAAAACATTGCGAAAGAGCGCTACCCAGGTTCAATCAGAAATTCACATAGAAGAAGAAGCAGGTAAGGTGCGAGATCCTATTTTGGAAACAGCTTTAGATAATATAGAAGAGTTGCGCAACAGCCTTCAGCAGGGTACGGAAAAGTTTTTCCGGTTTGGATTGTACATGACGATTTACGAGGATAGTAAAGAAAAACTTGATAAAGTCAGCCAGACAATAGAATCTATTCTTGAAGCCCAATTAGTTTATGTAAAACCGGCAGTAGTCAAAATGGAGCAGGGATTTTCCTCTACTCTTCCGCTGGCTAATGATGAATTAGATATTGCTAATAATCTTAACACCTCACCTCTTTCCACCACTTTTCCTTTTGTTTCTTCTGATCTTTCTTCAAATGAGGGAGTGCTTTACGGGATAAACCGTCACAATAACAGTTTGATTTTATTTGACCGCTTCAATATGGAAAATGCCAATATGGTTGTCTTTGCTAAATCAGGAGCCGGAAAAAGCTACACCGTGAAGCTGGAAATATTGCGCTCTATGATGTTAGGAACAAGTGTAATTGTTATTGATCCGGAAAATGAGTATAAATATCTATGTGAAACTGTAGGAGGAACGTTTGTTCCAATGTCTCTCAATTCCAAGTTTCATGTTAATCCATTCGACCTTCCTAAACTGAAAGAAGATGAGGATCCAGAGGATGTCCTGCGTAGTAATACAGCCAGTCTTATAGGGTTGCTTCATATTATGCTAGGATCTGTCACTCCGGAAGAAGATTCTATTCTAGATGCGGCTATAAGGGAAACCTACGCAGTTCGTGACATAACCGCTCAAGCTGATTTTAATACTTTTACAGCCACCTCTTTTCCCACAATGACAGATCTTTATGAAGTTCTTCGCAATATGGAAGGATCCGAATCGCTAGCTGCCAGACTTGAAAAATATACGGAGGGAATTTTCTCCGGATTCATCAATCATCCTACTAATGTTGAAATTGACAATCAAATGGTAGTTTTCAATATCCGTGATCTGGAAGAAGAACTACGTCCCGTAGCTATGTATATCACTCTGCATTTTATATGGAACGAAATGCGGTCGGAGCTTAAGAGGCGATTGGTTGTAGTGGACGAAGCCTGGGTAATGATGAGACACGAAGACGCAGCTTCATTCATGTTTAGTATTGCCAAGAGATGCCGGAAATATTATACAGGACTTACCACTATTACACAGGATATTGCTGACTTCATGACTTCTAAATATGGCAAATCAATTGTGACTAACTCATCTATTCAGCTTTTGCTCCGACAGTCACCGGCATCTATTGATACTTTAGTTGATACGTTCTATTTGACCGACCAGGAAAAATTTTTGCTGTTAGAAAGTAATGTGGGAGAAGGAATATTTTTCGCCGGGACTAAGCACGTGGCCATAAAAGTTGTGGCTTCTTATTCTGAAGACCAAGTAGTCACTTCTGATCCTCGCCAGTTACAAGAAATTGAAGAGGCTAAGAAAGAATTGGAAGAAGAGTAATTTTTGTCGGCGATTTTTGTAACTTATTTTATAGCGTTAAATAATATGGATGGCAATATAAATAATATTGAGAAAGAAAGAAAGAAGCGTCTACAAAAATTGAGGAATTTTCGTAAGTTAGCAATAAAAAAAAAGAAAAACTCTGCCGTTAATAAAGTTAATCCCCTGTCCTTTGGAAAAAAAGTATCGCAACATTGGCAAATTCTTATAGTGGCGGTTTTTTTTGATCTATTGGCTTTAATTCCATTCTTGAGCGTGCTTTTTAATTTCGCCTTCGGATTAGTTTTATTTCTGCACTTTGGGCCCAAAAGAAAACACGGATCATCAGAGCTTAAGAAAATTGTTCTGCCTATAGCAATAGGAAGTATATTTGATATTTTCCTTAGCATACTTCCGGTCAATATCGCCGCTGCATTAATAAGAATAGCATTGGATTAATATTTTTTTAGAATTATGAAAAAAGATCTATTTCAGAACAAGAAATTAATAACTACAGGCGGGGTGATAATTCTGTGCTTGGTTTTGGTCGCCTTTTTCCCCAGAAAAGACGTTTTTCAAGGGATTATTGTTAACCTAACGTTTCTTCTAATAATACCCATTTTGTATATCAAGATAATATTAAAGAAAAAACTCGGTAATTTTGGATTGCAGACAGGAGATAAAAAAAAAGGTATAATATGGGCAGTACTTTCATTGGTAGTATCTTTGCTGATTTTTTACATCATTTATAATTATACCAGTTTTTCCGAATATTATCGCTTGCCTCAAAGAATTATGACTGATTTCTGGTTTTTTATTTTCTTTGAAGTATTGTTGATAGGATCCATTACTGTTCTTTATGAATTTTTCTTTCGAGGATTCGTGATGTTTAATTTTACGGAAAAATTTGGATACTGGGCTGTTATTGCGCAATTCCTTCTATTCATTCTGTTTTTACTGGCGACAGGCAATCTTGGGTGGTCCATCATCCCCATCATCATTTCTGCCCCTTTTGCCGGAATAACTGCTTACAAAAGCCGCTCCCTCATTTATTCACTTGGTGTTAGTTTATTTTTTGTCATAATTTCCGATGCCCTGGTAATTGGGTTATCTAGATAAATAAAAAAAACCTAACTTATGAAAATAAAAAGTTTAAAATTAGTTAAGAAAGTGTCGCTGTTTGTTTTAGTGATAAGCGAGATTTTTTTGATTAACACACCATTTGTTTATGGGCAATTTGATATTCCTTCCGCCAGTGAAATTGCTGCTGAGTTAGAAGAGCGATACCACCTCAACCTAGGAAGCATACAAGACTTTGGAGAAGGGTTTAATGTTTCGTCTACTAAAAATAGGGCACCCGAAGTGTCGATTTTCTTTGAGCCTGCCAATCCCAAGCCGGGAGAAGAAATGACAGCAACCGCATTGCCTATATATTTTAGCAATCCTAACGAGTCCCTTTATTACACTTGGTATATAAGACATAATACCAATGACGGGAGTGGCTATGATGGAGATGGAAACTTTGATTGGGACGACGACGGCAATATAGATGAGGAAGACTGGAAGATTGCGGCTATGCGCCAGATTGTTAAGGGAAGATGGGATCCTGAATTAGATACCGACGGAGATGGCATTGATGATTTTTCCAGTGTTAATAGTTGGTACAATAGCCAGTCTGATAATGATAATGATGGATATAAA
Organism: bacterium BMS3Abin15; assembly: GCA_002923195.1. Taxonomy (GTDB): domain Bacteria; phylum Patescibacteriota; class Minisyncoccia; order Moranbacterales; family 2-12-FULL-40-10; genus BMS3ABIN15. The sequence goes on along the minus strand of BDTH01000074.1, from coordinate 80,638 downwards.
GCTATTCTGGGCGGCGCTGACAAGGAAAAAATGCCTAATCACTGTTATCTCCACGATTTTGATACTGGAGAAAATCATGAAATAGTGAGCCAGATTTCTAGTGGTGGTGGCCAAAGCGTGTCCTGCAGCAGTGGCAGCCCTCTTTGCGGAAGAACAGAAACAGAGGGTATTATAGTCGGTGGGAATTTAACAACAACTGAAAGTTGTGTAGATACTGGAGAAAATCCACTTTGCTTAAGTGGAACTCCTGTTTGTTCATCGGGAACGCCGGTTTGCACCACATCTTCCAGTAATAATTGCTCCAGTCTTGCTTCCCCGACTTGCAGCGGTTCTAATGCTACGCCAGGTGATAATTGTGAAATAGGAGTTGTTAGCGGGAGAAAATATAAGCATCTGTTTCCTAGGCCAAATGGGACTGGTAATGGCAGTTTTGGATTGAGCGAGGAGAAATTCTGGGTAACTGATCCAAATGATCCTGATACGGCTGACAACAAAATAAACGACGAAGCTACACTAACAGGGCTGGGGCAAGCGGTTTTTATCTGGAACTATCAGGCCGGAGATGAAGTGGGGGTAGTAGTGGAGGGATCTTCCATGATTCCTACCAAGTATGACGATGCATCAATGATGATAATGTGGGCTTTTTCAAAAAATAAGTGCCAAATTCCAAGTGGAGAAAAAAATAATTATTACATTAAGGGCATAAAAGGATACAACGTTAAGATACCTATTACTAGTAAGAATCTTAACAGCTGCCTGGAAGCTAACTTAGTTGATCCGACAGAGGGCGGGCAAGCTAACCAGTTAGATGTTAGTCTTTCCTACTCTCCAGAAAATCCTGTCAATGATCCTTCTGGTGACGAAATGGGGGATGTGATTTTTGCCCAAGCGTCGTCCAGTAATTCATCCAGAGAAGAATCGGAGTTACATTATGAATGGGACATAGAATTAAGCAAGGACGGTTCATTTAGCGGAAGAAGCGACTGGGCTGATATTTCCGATTATGTAACCGGCCTAGGATCTAAAAAGGGGAACGGATTATCATCAGTAGAATTTCAATTGAACTTATCCAGCGATAACTTTCCTTCAGGAACTTCTTATACCAGCTCTTTTCCCAACGGGATTGGATATATTCGGGTCAATGTAGTTGTAAGAGAATATTTCAGTAATGGCAAATACAGAGAGGGATATGCTGATGTAATAATTAAAGTTATTTCATCTGATGAAAAAGTTGAGGCTTTCAATGTAAGCAACAGCGGCGTTGTTGGCAGTCCGAATTTACAGAAAAGTGCCAATATTTGTAATACTAGCTTAGAAGACAGATCTGTTTGTTTTGTAGTAAAAAATGAAATTATAGGAGTAGAAATTAACAAGGACATTGATGGTGATGGAATAAATGACCTGAGTAATTTTAGCTGGACTATTGACGGCAGCTCGCTGGATTGTGACAGATCAATATCAAGTTTGTGCGAAGATGATCAGCATACCAATGTTAGCTTTTTCCCAGTTATCAAAAATCCGGGAGAAACTTACACTGTAGGATTGAGAGCTAATAATATTACAAGCGGACAAACCACCAGCTTGGTGAAAACTTTTCAGGTAGTTGATCCATACATTAAGATCGTTTCTGCTGACGGAAATGTTTCTTCGTGGCCGAAGCTTATAGGAAGCTACTCAGACCTGGAAGGCAACCTCTATCCCGACTACAATGAGACAGTTTTGCAAACATTTTCCGGAACTAATCCAGTGAAGCTAAAAGCCGAGTTTCATCCTGCCTGGATTGAAATTAATACATCAAGCCAGTGGCAATTTGAATGGTTGCTTGACGGATTATCTGATAACCCGCTAATAACATCAATATCCGATTCAAACAGCAGTGGAATAAACGATTTAATGGATCTTAACGCAGACAAGCTAACCGGAAGTGTTTTTAATGTCTCTTTTGATGCTAATTACAACAAAGATCCTGACTACAGAAGAGCGATGAAAGAAATATGGGGAATTTCCCAATTTGGCACAACTGACAAATATATGTCGTCCTCTGTTCAAATAGAAGTTTCGGATAGTGGAGACATTGCTTTTGCCGGACCGAAGAATTTTTTGGCAAATTTGGTTTCTAATTTGCCTAGTCAGGTTATGTTTTTACTAAGAGTAGCCCTGACTATATTTATAATGCTCTTTATCAGCGGATTAGTTTTTTCTATTAATCCAAAATCTTCAGTAAGCTAGTGGAAATTAGTAAAGCGAATAATACATAATAATTAAAATGAAAAGAAAGACGAAAATATACCTCTCTACTGTTTTTGTTTTTTTAGCTTGTTTTTTGGTTGCTCATTTTTCTCTCGCCTATGATTATACCCCTATGGAAAAGATTCCCGGATTTGAAGATGCAAAATATTTTCCTGACTATATTTCTGCTATATATAAATTCGGATTATGGGCAATTGGAATTGCTGCCCTACTGATGATTTCTGTTGGCGGATTCATGTATTTTACCAGTGCTGGCAACACCGCTAATCTAGAGAAAGCTAAAGCTGTCATTAGGGATGCTATCATAGGTGTAATTGCAGTTATGGTCGCTTGGCTCTTGCTTTATGTTATTAATCCTGACCTAATAGGAGGCAATTTATCTTCCATGCAAAATATGAGAGTATCGGACAGCAGCACATCTACGGAATACATTCCGCCTACCAAAACTGGAACAGGAAGCGCTTGGCCAGATTCTGCTATTCCTCTTCCTCCCGGCACTCTTCTGGATGATGAGGCCAGAAACAGACTCTCAACTGAGCCAATGAAGGCAATAGCTGTTAACAAAGCAAATTGTACATATGTTGGCCAAGAGAGCTGTACAAGCTTGGATGGCATTCCATCATCCACTATTGATAAGCTAGTAGCAATAAGAAATGGCGGGACAGATTTTACAGTTACGGGTGGAACCGAGCATTGGCTACATAAAACTCACGGTCCTGGTAGATCTATCGTGGACATTTATCCAAATGCCAGTAAGAGTGAATGGGACGCCATATACTTGCGGCTAATGAATAGTTTTGGAGTATCACCAAGTAGCTTTTGTGACTTGAAAGGTCAAAGAGTAAATTGCAGTGTAGCGAGTCATATTCACCTTATTTTTAATTAGGCTTACTTAATTTTTCTAGAACATCCTCTATGAAAAAAGTTTTTATCATCTCCTCTGTTTTATTAATTATAGTACTGGTTTTTTTGGGAATTTATAACTTTGCTTTTAAGAAAAAATCACCAGTCGTAGAAGATTCGTCTTCACGAAAAGAAGCTTCTGATAGAATAAGTTTGTTTGATTTTGGAAAAGATAAAATATATTCTTTGACAGACGAACCAGTCATTTCCCCAGTTCTAAGCGAAGGTAGCAAAAATATTATTTATTATTCCCATATTAACGGGAATGTCTGGAAAATTTCTTTAGACGGAAAAGAAAAGGAAATTATCTCAGAAGATAATTTAACGGGATTGGTTGATGTGTTTTGGTCACCGAATAAAAATAAGGCGATTTCAAAGTTTAGTAAAAATGGAGAGGACACTTTTTATTTTTATGATTACAAAACCAAGGACGGAACCAAGCTTAAGGGTGGCATTGATGATATTGCCTGGACTAGCCTAGGAGACAAAATCGTTTATAAATATTTCGACTCCCGAACGAAAAAAAGAACTCTTAATATTGCAGAGCCCGATGGAAGTAACTGGAAAGAATTAACAGACATCCCTTATCGTAATGTCTCCGTTGCCTTTATTCCCAAGACATCGTTAATTTCTTTTTGGAATGCTCCCGATGCTTTTTTGGAAACTTCATTTCAGTCCATTAGTGTTGCAGGAGGTGAAATTAAAGCATTGTTTTCAGGAAAATTCGGAGCCGACTATCTTTGGTCTCCCAATGGCGATAAGGTATTAGTCAGCTCTTCAGATTCAAAAGGAGGATCAAAAATAACTCTAGGTACGCTCAATGGTAACGGAGGAGAATATAAAAATCTTAATATTCCCACCTTGGTTTCGAAAAGTGTTTGGGGCAAAAATAGCAAAGTCATATACTATGCTATTCCCGGATCCATTCCAGAAAATTCAGTTATGCCCAATGACTACCAAGAGAATAAGTTAATCACTCAGGATACATTTTGGAAAGTAGACGTAAATACGGATAAGCAGGAAAGGATTATCGAATTAGACGAATTAGAAGATGTAGAAGAAAACTTTGATGCTGTAAATTTATTCTTGTCTTCCGATGAAGACACTCTCTTTTTTACTAACAAAACGGATAGCAAATTATATGGCATTAATCTGTAGTTTTATCGGTAAGTGTTGCTCCCAGAGCGAGAATAGTCCAAAATATAATCGCTAAGTCATTTTTCCAGTAGGTGGTATCTACTAATCCGTGAATTAAAATATAAAATATAATTCCAATCAGAGCGGCTGAAATTGAAATATTAATGCCGCTTTTTTGTTTTCTGGCAACTATGACTAATTCTTTAATCCAAGTTGTAATTAGAAATAAAAAGCCGGCTAATCCTATAATTCCACTTTGGAGCCAGAAGGCTAGATATAAATTATGCGGCTGGGGAACTGCCCATTCAAGATAGGGAGAGAAATATTTCTGGTACTCTAAGTATTTGTCTTGGAAGTTCCCTGGTCCGATACCAAAAATAAAATTATCTTCTAAAATCTTCGTTGATGACTCCCAAATCATAATTCGTGAAGCAATAGAAGAGCGTTCATCCAAATTGATTAAATCCTGAAATTTTATACTGCTTGTCTGGGTATATCCTATTGCTAATAATAGGATAATTAAAATAATAGAAACTGATGCTTTTTTAGAAATATTAATTTTTGTTATAAATGCCAACAATACAAAACTTAAAATTATTGCTGCCCAGGCTGCATAAGAGTAAGTTAGATACAGGGATAGTGAAATAACTGCCAGGCTTATAAGTGAAATATAGAGTTTTATGTTTTTTAGCAGTGGCTTTTTGAAATTTTTAATTCCTAATTCTAAATTCCTAATGCCTAGTATGATTGCTGGTGCCAAAAACATCGCTAGGTGATTGGGGGATAAAAAAAAAGCCTTAAGTCGCAGATCATAAGTTAAGTTATTTTTAAAAAGATAAATTAGTCCAACGACGCTTACAATAAAAGCAGAAAAGTAAAATACTTTAATTATATTTTCTACGTCCCTTCTGTTTTCAATCGTATTTATTATCACAAAGGCTAAAATCAAAGGAACGATAAACCATCCCTTAATTATCCCAAAGCCCGTTAAATAATTCTGATTGATGAATGTAGATATAGCTAGCCCAACAAGAATGAAGAGTGCTGCCAGGACGTATTTTTTATGCTGCTTATAAAAATTAATTATGCCAATCTTTCCATTTTCTAAGACGAAGGAAATAAAGGTTATAAAAATTAAAATCTCAAGAATATTAGTAGGAATAGAAAAAATTTTAAATCTGATAAGATATAGGGGAGTAAGAAATACAGACAAATATACCATTTTTTTTGTATTAGTCATTTTGGTCATTGTTAATAGCGCTTAAGGCGATAATTATTAAAAGTAACGGCAATACTCTGGCTGAAAATAGGGGAGTTTCGAAAAATGAGTGAACGGAAAAAATTACTAAACTAATTGCTCCTCCCAGGTAAAAAGCATTTTTTCTTGATCTATATAAATATGAGGTAATGGAAGCGAAAATCAGAGCTATCCAGATAAAGGCGTTAATGATTCCTGTTTCAGAAGCGATGTCCAAATATAGGCTGTGTGAATAGATAGGCTCCCGGTAATCAGCACTGGGTTTTATTTCTAGAGGATAATTTCCTAGTCCTACTCCGAGGAGAGCATTGTTTTTAATAACATTGACAGAGTTTTTCCAAGTTTCTAGTCTATCCTTATTAGAGCCTTCGTTCAAGTTAAAGCTAGACAGAAATCTTTCGCTGATCGGGTTCGGGACGGAAACTATTAAAACCATTACTATCAGTGACCAGATTAATCTTTTTTTATGTTTTGTTCCAATTCTTTTCCAAAATATCACTGCTGCAAAAACTATTCCTGCCAGAACTCCGAGATACCCACCCCTGGAAAAAGTGAGAAAATCAACTATCAGAACGGCGAAAAATATAAACAAATATATTCTTTTCTTCTGAGGAGAAAAGAAATATAAAACCAATGCCCAAGGAACAATAAGCCCTAAATAAAAAGAAAACATGTGAGGATCGGGAAATAGAGATACAGCTCGAAAGATATCTTTACCGGACACATTTACCAACCAGCTTGAATTTTCTAATACTGCTTGGGAAAAGGATGATCCCAGAAAATAGGGAGTAATACTAGCCCAGAGCCTTAATGATTTATCAAGCCCTAAGATAAATTGAAGTAAAAACTGAATGATTCCTATTATGGCGATAATTCCTGTTCCCCACACAAGATATTTAATTATTTTTTCAACCTGTTGCTTGTTTTGTATGATTCCAGAGACTATGAAGTAAATGGGAAAAATAGAAAAAAGGAATGCTAATTTACGGAAGGACCACTCAGTATTTTGAGAAGCTATTAAAGACAAAAAGCTGAGGAACAAAAAAGAGACAGCTAGAAGGGTCTGAGTTTTATAAGCTATAATTATTTTCTTATTCTTTAGTCCTTCTAAAATCCAGAAAAGAGCCAATAGAAGAATAATAATTCTTCCAGAAGCTAAGTCTATCCCAGTCGCAGGGTTAACTGCTAGTTGAAAGGGAAGATAAAGGCAAAAAAATAATAAAATAATATAAGACATAAAAATTCAAGAAAAATTCTATTCCGCAACTCTGTCTATTTCTTCTAACGTTGTTTCTCCCTCCAATACTTTCAGTATTCCATCCTGAGACATTGTAAGCATCCCATTGGAAATGGCTTTGTCGTTAAGCTCCAGAGTAGTTGCATTACTATTAATAAGCTCCTGAATATCACGATCAATAATAAACACCTCGCCTATAACAGTTCTTCCTTTATACCCCAAGTTATTGCACTTCTGGCAGCCGTTGGGCTTATAAATATTTTTAATGGCCGGAATTTTTACTCCTGTTTTAGGAGAAATAGCTTTAAGTATCTTTGCTATTTTGTTTTTTTCTTCAGTCGTAGGATTAACCTTTTTTTTGCACTCGCATAATTTTCTAACCAGCCGTTGGGCTACGAAGGCGTTAGTTGAGGAAATAATATCGGAAGAAGAAACTCCCAGATTTATCATTCTTTGCACCGAACCGGCAGCATTATTAGTATGAATAGTAGATAGCACCAAGTGGCCGGTAAGAGCCGCTTGAACGGCAGTTTTGGCTGTTTCCTCATCTCTAATCTCCCCGATCATAAGGATGTCTGGATTTTGGCGAAGAAGTGCCCGCAAAGCGTCTGAAAAAGAATAACCCTCTTTTTCGGTGACAGCAGTTTGCAATATTCCTTCTATTTGATATTCAATAGGATCTCCTACGGTAATTATTTTTACTTCCGGCTTATTTAATATTTTTAGTAGAGCATACAATGTAGTAGTTTTTCCTGATCCAGTAGGGCCAGTATTGAGAATAATACCATTTGGCTTTTCTATTTCTTTAAGTATTTTATCAAGATTTTGTTTCCTGAAGCCCAGTTTGCTCATATCAAGCTCTACGGTAGCTTTGCTTAATAATCTCAGTACGACAGTTTCTCCATGACCGCCAAGGATAATAGATACACGGATATCTACTGATTTTTCTTTTATATTCTGTATATCGTCATCAAATTTGATGCTAAAACGGCTGTCGATAACCCCTTCTCTGGCTCCGGACTTTACTCCACTTAGCAGTTTTATTTCACCTAAAACGTTAGGGTATTCATTAAGTGGAAACGTCGCTACAGTATGGAGTATTCCATCTATTCTAAAGCGCACTTTTACATCATTGGCTTCCGGTTCAATATGAATATCTCCGACATCCATTAGCGTAGCCGCGGAAAAAATTATTTTACTGAGATCTTTTGTTTTGGCTGCCGATATGACTTCTTGGAATTTTTTAAAGTCCTTAAAGCTATTTTTGGCTTTTTCAAAGTTAATCTTGTCAACTAGAGTAGCGCGTCCCAGAGCCTGGGCCATTAATTTTTCATAAAGCTCTTCTAGGAACTCTGTCTGTCCGGTTACCCTCCAAACCTCTTCCATTGAAGTTATGCCCTCAGCCGCCTTGAGAATACCATCCTGGGCCATAGTAACCATTCCGTTTTCTAAAGCTGCCCTAGTTATGTCTGTTTCACCGGCCATTTCCATTACCAATTTTTCAATTTCTTCATTGATGGTCAAAACTTCAAATATTCCTACCCTTCCTTTGTATCCTAGATTGTGGCACCTAGAACAACCAATCGGGCGGTACAAACTAGGTATTTCTTTAGGAATCTCTATTTTTGATTTAGGAGAAATTATAGCCAGTATTTTTTTAATTGAAATTACTGTTTCTTTAGCGGGCTTGTATTCTTTTTTACAGTGCGGGCAAAGACGCCTTACCAATCTTTGAGCGATAAAAGCGTTGACAGCAGGAGGAATCAGAGACGGCTTAACACCCATTTCTATTAAGCGGGGGATAGAAGCCGATGCGTTGTTAGTATGCAAAGTAGAGAGTACCAGGTGTCCAGTAAGGGCGGCATTGATGGCAATATCAGCCGTTTCATCATCTCTGACCTCACCCACTAGGATTATGTCTGGATCCTGGCGAACAATAGCCCGTAATCCTTTAGCAAAAGTATAGTCCTTATTTTTGCTAACCTGGGTTTGTGAGATTCCCTTTATTTGATATTCTATGGGATCTTCGATGGTGATTACTTTTACTCCTGGAACATTAAGTTTGTTAATTAAAGCGTATAAAGTAGTAGTTTTTCCTGATCCGGTAGGACCAGTAGCAAGAATTATTCCATTGGGCCTTTCAGTTTGTTTTTTTATCTCTTCATAGGCTAGTCCGCGTAATCCCAGGTCTTCCACATTTAGCATTACGTCTGACTGGTTGAGGAGGCGCATAACAGTGCTTTCTCCAAAATTGCCTGGGATAACATTGACTCTGACATCAAACCTGGCATCATCTGAAGATTTATCTTTTGAATCTTTCCGATCCCTATTGATGTTAATGGAGAAGTGTCCATCCTGGGCAATATCACGAATATTAATTTTCATTCCGCTCATCATTTTTATTCGTGATAGTATAGAGCGGTAAGTGTCTGACGGAATATTTCCTACATCTTGAAGTATGCCATCAATCCGAAATCTTACACGCACATCTTTTTCTTGTGGTTCAAAGTGAACATCACTGGCATCCATTTTTACAGATCCTGCCATTACAGTGTTTAGTACCTTAGTAATGGGTATTTCTTTTATTCTTTCCTTAAGACTCAAAAGGTCCCCGAATTTTTTTTCAAATTCTTCTAAATCTTTTCCGGAAAGAGACAACCGAATAGTGTCCAAATTTTCCATTAGAGGGGCACCCTTGTAAATGTCCCACACTTTCTGGATGGATGATTGAGAAACAACATACAAGCTTATATCCCAGCCCTTTTCTTCGCGAAGTTTTTCAATCCTTTCTTTTAATTTGACATCCTGAGGATTGATGATGGCAACCTTAACATTTTTGCCCGTTTTGTGAAAAACAGCCATGTTGTAGTCATGAGAATCTCTTTCACTAATGATTTTTACATCATCTTCACCTACAGGTATTAGCCCGAGGTCTAGATAGGGAAGATTATTTCTTATAGCAACAGCTGCGGCTATTTCTTCCTCTGATTCCCGATGCATCTTTTTTATTACCCTTTTCGTCTCGAGCTTCTTTTCCTTAGAATATTTTGTTTTGCCAGCATGTTTTTTAGAAATTTTAACCATGTTGTTTTTGGTTTTTTAGCATTGAATTCGTATGTGCCTTTTCGTCAAGGTGTTCGTATACTATTTTAGCTCATTTTCAGTGTGTTAGCAAAAAACCTCGCGAAGCGAGGTCTGATACGAATTACAAAAATATATTGGCTTTCTACTTTTTTATGCCCAATCTTATTTTTTCCAGTACCTCTTTTTCTGCCTTATTTATATCCCCATCTTCTAGTTTAAATTCATGAATGTTTCCTCTGGTTTCTCCTTTTAATATAGAAGTTATCTTTTTAATGTGTTCATCTTCAGTAAACTTTATTATACCCCTTACGGAATCGGGGGTGTCATTAAAAAATATCAAAAACATTTTACCAGTTGAATAGTTGTCCTGTATTTTTTCTAATATGCGAGGTATGTCATGGTGGCTGCTTCGGCTCTGGACAAAGTCTTCTATATATACTGGTGACCAGGCTAATTTTAACTCATCATTCCATTTAAGCCGAGCCATAACCCTTCCCCAAAGCTTAAGAACATGGAATGGCTGGGTTTTATAAAGGTAGCGGATAATTTTCTGCTGGTCAGCTCCTTTATCCATCAGTTTGGCGGCTATCTGGAGCGCTTTAGGAGTAGTGTTTTTTTTCTGAAAGCTTTCAGTGGCGCTGATTATGCCGGAGAGCAGGCAGTTGGCAGTAACTTTGTCAAAAGAAAATAGACTGGATTGCTCGAAAATTTCCGCTAGTATTTCAGAAGCGGAAGAGGAATTCATGTTAACTAAGTTGATCTGGCCAAAATTTTCATTATTACTGTGATGATCAATATTTACCACAGGTATTTCATAAAAAATGTCAGGATTCTCTTCGTAAATCTTTCCTGTTGATTCCTTATCAGGGCAGTTAAAGGTTACAACCAAATCAAACTTGAAACTGGCTGGCACAAATGAAAAATCGCGGGGGTCAATTGATCCGTGTTCAGGAGTTACATATATTCTAAACTCTTCTTCATCACTTTCTGTGCGCGCTCCTAATATTTTATTATGACGGGTACCAAAAGACAGAATGAAGTCTCTGGCTCCTGAAATATTGTCAGTAATATTTTTGGGACGGGGCAGGAAATCAAATTTCTTAGTATTATGAATTCCATCAGAAAAAGCAATGGTAGTATCGACACCTCTTTTCTTTAAGAAAAAATAAAAAGCCCAAGCGGCTCCTATTGCATCGCCGTCCGGGTTTTGAGGAAGAAGGATCAAAACATTTTTTGATTTTCCTATAATTTTTTCAAATTGTTGAATTGGTTCAAGTGCCATGATTTATAAAACCCCTAAGTTAGTCAAGGTCCGGTGCTTAGAAACAAAAAATTTATTAAAACAGTCCTTTAAGTTACCAAAGTTTAGTTCTAGTGTCAAATATCCATCTAGTAACCAATAATCTGTAACTAGTAATCAGCAATGGCAGTTATTTTGTTATATAATACAATCGGTGATTGTATTATTTTACAGAGGAAACACTTGAAAATTATGGCTTAAATAAGGCATATTTCACTATTGACTTTTTAATGGTTTTGGTGTAGAATAGAGAATCAAATTAGTACCTAAAATTTATAAAAATTCCTAAAAAACTGAAAGGAGGAAACAAGGATGATAAGGAGAATGTTTCTATTACTGATTATGGTCGTGTTTTTTACTGGATGTGCCACCGTTGGTAAAAATGACAATGTTGAGATTAGCAAGGGCGAAGTGGGAGCCAGGACAATTAATGCCATTTCGGGCTGTATGCTTGTGGGTCTTCCTGCAGCCATACTAGCAGGTGTTTTTGGTGGAGATCCTGTAAAGGCCGGAGCTATCGGATGTGCCGGAGGAGGATTTATTGGAGCGACAGTTTCTGTCACCACGGACGAATATAATCGTTTCAAATACTGTGAAAATAATCCCGATAGAGGTACCTGCTCCGCCTTCTTGCGAGGGATTGCCGAAAAATATCAAAGAGAACAAATCAGGGCAGAACAAAAAGCATACTGTGATGGACTGGGCAGTGAGTGCAGATATGGGAGAAGACACAGGACAAGATGGTAAAAATTCACCACAAAGGGGAATCAATTGATTCCCCTTTTTATTTTTCTTAATTTGTTTTACTATTGAAATATATGAAGATATTTATTACAACTGACGCTGAACAAACTAAAGAACTTGGCGAATTGTTAGCCGAAGAAATTAAAGGCGGGAAAATTATTTGTCTTGAAGGCGAACTGGGATCAGGCAAGACTACTTTTACCCAGGGACTGCTCAAAGGATTAGGCATAAAGGATCCCTATACCAGTCCGACGTTTGTGGTAATGAAGCACTACAAAAGAAAATTAAAAGGAAGAAAACTTTTAACCAAGATTCGGGGTGGTGTTCAGGATATTTATCATATTGATGCTTATCGTGTTACTGCCAAGAATGTTTTGGATATCGGGTGGGAAGAAATTGTAGCCGACAAGAATAATATAATAATTATTGAATGGGCAAATAAAATTAAAAAAATAATTCCCCAGAAATCTCTTTGGATTAAGCTTAAGCTAGTTAACCCGTCTCACGCCATCCCCGCCGAGTCTAGACGGACAGAGGCAAGCGAAAATAAAAGGGAAATAATATTATTGTCCAAATAATTTATTCATGAATAAAAAAATTATAGTTTATCTTCTGCTAGCATCATTCATGGTGAGTCTTTATTTATATTTTAATGGACGCTTATTTAACAGAGAACGGAACGTCGAGGAACAGGAAGTCCAGAAAGATGAATACCCCGGGTATTTGCCAGGCATGGTTAATATTAAAAAAGGGGCCGAAGAAAATATCCAAGATGCAATAGAAAAAGAAAATACTAAAATTAATAAAGCATTAAAAAATGCGGGGATGGAGAATAAATAGTTTACTATTTCGTCTTTTTGTTGTAGAATTTTAACAGAAACTAGCAATCTTATTAAAGTTTTAACGTTAAATATGGAGGACAAAATCGCTTTGACGGACAAATTTATTAATCCCGATGCTATTATAAGTAAAATAAGCATATCCAAAGACAGTATTGTGGCTGATTTTGGATGTGGATCGGGATATTTTTCAATTCCTATCGCCAGAGCTATTGAGGAAGGGAAGTTATATTCCCTTGATGTTTTGCCTCAGGCATTGGAATCAGTGGAAAGTCAAGCAAAGATCGGGGGAATTTCCAATATAGTTACTAAAAGGGTTAATTTAGAAAAAGAAAAAGGATCTGGACTAGAAGAAGGGAGTATCGATTGGGTGATATTAAAAGACATGCTTTTTCAGAATAAAAATAAGGAGGTTGTCCTAAAAGAGGCTCATCGAATCTTAAAGCCAGGGGGAAAAATTTTAGTTATAGAATGGGGGGACAGAAATCTATCCGTTGGGCCGGACAAAGGAATAAGAATATCATCCGAAGAGCTAGAAAAGTTTGTTGAAGGCCAGAGATTCAGAATTGAAGAAAAAGTGGATGCTGGCGATTTTCATTACGGGCTTATCGCCACTAAGGGTTAAGGCCAGCAAGTCAATTACTAAACACTACCATGAGCAGAAAAATAAAAATAATAATAGCAATATTAATAACTTCCTCCATATTTTTTATTTCGGGATGTGGGAAGAATACCAATTACAGAGTCGATCTGGTAATATGGGGCGTCTTTGATGACTCCGATTCTTTTCGTGAGATTATCAAAAATTTCAGAGAAATAAATCCTCATATAGGAGACATAGATTATAAGAAGCTTACGGAGCAGAACTATAAGCAGGATCTTATAGGTGCTATGGCCGCAGGCAATGGTCCGGATATTTTTCTAATTCATAATGACTGGCTGCCGTCTTTTAAAAATAAAATAGAGCCTATTTCAAATAATATTCTAGGCGAACAGGAATTTCGCCAGAATTTTGTAGATGTGGCAATTGATGATTTTATAAGCGAAGGGCAAATTTATGCGTTGCCCCTAAGTGTTGATTCGTTGGCCTTGTATTACAATAAAGACTTATTTAATGCTGAAGGTATTGCCTCTCCTCCTGATACCTGGGAAAAGTTTGACGAAGCTGTTAAAAAGCTTACCAAAATAGATCAATATAATAATCCAACTCTGTCAGGAGCAGCTATGGGAACAGCTTATAATATTAATCGCTCTACTGATATTCTGGGATTGCGTATGTTTCAGAATGGGAACCAGATGATTAACGACAAGGGGAGGGTTACCCTTAATAATGACCAGGGAAGAGTAGCAATGGAATACTACACCAAATTTGCTCGCTCTAATTCTCCGCTTTACACTTGGAATTCAAGTAAGCATGATTCTATTGATTCATTTTATGAAAGTACAGCCGCTATGATGATAAACTACTCTTGGCACTACAGCACTGTCAAAAGCAAAAATGCAAAGCTTAATTTTGCGGTCGCTCCTGTTCCTCAGCCGTCTTCTGGACAGCCGGTAAACTACGCTAATTATTGGGGATTTGCATCAGCCAAAGGTAAAAGTAATGAAGCTACTTATGAAGCCCAACAGTTTTTAAAATTCCTGACTGTTAAAAATAATGGAAAAGTTATACTTGGCAATGCACTTAGCGGAAACACTAAAGAATTTGCTGTAGATTTTGATCCGGCCAAGAATTATTTAGACATAACAGGAAAGCCGGCTGCCAGACGTGATATAATAGAGGAACAAAAAAGCGATCCTATCTTAGGTCCATTTGCTTACGGCAACCTAATTGCCAAGAGCTGGTACCAGGTGGATCCGGAAGAGAATGAAAAGATTTTAGCGGAAGCAATTGACTCAGTCAACAAAGGCAGTATCACTATCAGGGACGCTCTAAAGATTGCCGAAACAAGAATAAATCAGTTGATGAGGAAATAATAATCAAAACATTTAATATCGAATTATGTTTTACGAAGTTGCCCAGGCTGGTGTTATATCGGACGCTCCAAGTTTGGCCGAAGTCCTTCTTAGATTTTTCAATTTTCTTTTAACAGTGGTGGGAATTATTGCTATAATAATGTCCTTATTATCGGGAATTATGTATCTGACAGCTGGCGGCAATGAGTCCATGATGGAAAAAGCCAAAAAATCTTTTACTTATTTTATAATTGGAACCGTTGTCATTTTTGCAGTTTTAATAATAGTAAGAACTGTGGCTAACTTTATTTCCTAGACTTTTTGTATGTGTTATAATGAAAATAATGATTGCGTGTTTTCATACTTAAAAATATAGGCTTCCCGCGAATTTACAAATCTTTTACAAATCCACAAATAACAAATATAGCCAGTGTTTCACATTTGTATATTTGTAGCGTATTTGTACATTTGTAGGAGAGGGATTATAATAATTGCATAAATTGTAGTACTCGTTAATAAAACAAAAGTAAGGGATAAGTTTTAATTAACTTTCCTGTTGAAAGGAGGTGGGATGATGAAAAACAAAATCAAAAAAATTGCCTATACTGTTTCTTCAGGACTGTTGCTGGCTCCAGTAGTAGTTTTGGCACAGTATGCTGCTCCAGATAATACCAATCTTCCTGGAGGTACCGTCTTCAATATCATTAGTAATTTGATGAAATGGCTGTTGGCCTTAGTCGGAGTTATCGGAGTTATCGGTTTTGCAATCGCGGGAATCTTGTATCTAACTGCAGCGGGAAATGAAGATAGAGTCAGTCAGGCTAAGAAAGCAATGATAATGTCAATTATCGGTGTAATAGTGGCATTAGTAGGCTTAGTGATATTACAAGCTGTTAATGCATGGCTTGGAGGAGGCGAAACCACATTCTAGTTTTTATACTGACTTTAATAAAATTTTCAGGGTAAAAGCGGCTCTTTATTTGAGTCGTTTTTACTTTTTTACTTCTCTATTATGTGTAAGGGCGCAGTTATCCACACAGTGTTTTTATATAAGATTAGGTGTGATATAATATAAACATCAATAAATTTCTTAAAAGTAAAATGAACAAGTCACGCTTAACATTATTGGTTTTTACTATCATCCTTCTGTTTTTTGTTGGGATGTGTGTTGTGCAGGCTCAGGGAGAAGCATGGGATCCGGCCAACTATGGGAATTACGGTCTTCCCGAAGGGAGAATTTATGACATAGTTGAAAAGATTATGATGTGGATACTTTCCATAATAGGCATAATAGCCATAATTGCTTTTTCTATTTCTGGTATCCAGTATCTGACTTCAGCTGGCAATGAAACTGCAATTGAAACAGCCAAAAGAAATATGAAATGGTCAATATATGGAGTAATCACAGCTCTTGCCGGCCTGATTATACTCCAGGAGGTTACCGCCCTACTAGATGGGTGCTTTTATATACTGCCGTTTGTTAAAATCTGCTAAATATTAACTTGTTAATTATCATGAAAACAAAAACTAAAACAAGCAATAAATCAAAATTTTTTATCATTGCTGTCATACTGATTTTTTCTGGCGTTTTATTCTTCTCTAATTTAGCAAATGCACAGATTACTAATCCTGGCGCTAGTGAATGTCCAGATAGCTTTGAAAAGGAGGCAGGTGTATGTTTTCCTACAGAAACCGGACTATCTGAAGCACCTGTTATCGATATTATGGCTAACTTTCTATCCTGGGTCTTGGGGATATTCGGGTTTATTGCCATAATCGCCTTTGTAATTTCCGGAATTCAGTATCTGACTTCAGCTGGGGATGAAAAAATGATTGAAACAGCCAAAAGAAATATGAGATGGTCAGTAATCGGAGTAATTGTGGGTATTTCCGGCTTGGTGATAATATGGGCCATTACCGAAGCGCTTGATGCAAGCACTCCGTATTTTTAATAGAAGTTTTATGAAAAAATCTCTTTTGTTTTCTAAAAAATTTTTAGCAGCCACCTTTCTATTGTCTGTTTTTTTGCTTTTTTTCGTAGGTGCTCCCGCAACCAAAGCCACTACTACTGAATGTATTGCTGCTAACGGACTATGCGGTGTTGGGGGTGATTGCTCAAGGTTTAGTGATAGGGGGTCAAGTCCTACAATAACTTGTGATCTTGGTGTAAAATGTTGCGTTCTAGTCACTGATCCTGGCACAGGAGCTACCGCCCCGATTGATTTTCCTAATCCATTAAAATTCAGCACTGTGGAAGGAGTACTAGCTAGCTTACTAAATGCCCTGCAGGGCATAATCGTGGTTGTTTCTGTTATATTTATCATAGTCGGAGCAATTTTTTACATAACTTCCGCTGGAAATGAAAAACGAATGGAAATGGCTAAGAAAGCTATTACTGCTTCAGTAATCGGTCTGGCAATTGGAATAGCTGCCCCATCATTCCTGCATGAAGTCTCGGATATTATAGGATGGGACGATGCAAGTAAAATGGAAGCCTGCCAGTCTATCACGGACCCTATTGCTCAACAGCAGTGCATTGATGTCTTAACCACGTCGCCTACTTTAGCCGTAATAGCGCTTAGTACCCTTCAGTTCCTCCTTTCTATTGTAGGGATACTGGCCCTTATAATGTTGGTAGTAGGCGGAATAATGTATCTTACATCGGCCGGAGATGAAGAAAGAATAACTAAAGGGAAAAATATTTTCAAATGGTCTGTTATTGGGATTATAATTGCTATGGCCGCGTTGGTAATTGTCAGTCAGGTTGCTACGTTCTTTGTTTCTGGTTAGCCAGAATAACTTTATTTAACAAATTTAAGAGGCGTATTCAATTGAATACGCCTCTTTTTGTGTCTTACAATTTTGTAAATTGCAGTCTTGTTTTACTTCCTCTGATAGTTTTTACCATCTCGGGAAGATTAAGTTTAACTTCGATGCAGCCATCAGAATCCAGCTTCACTATGGAGTTGTTGGGCTGACTGCTTACCAATACTTCCCCGTATTTGCGATGCTTAACGGGTAAAAGTTTCTTCGTCTCTGAATTTGGCCACTCTCCCAGTGTGGAAACCGACATTCTGTTTTTTAACGTTCTGCCAAGTCTGGGAATTTCATAGTAGGTTATTCCCACTTTGACATGTACTTTTTGACTTTCCTTTCCAATACAGACCGTTTGGGTGCCTGCGGCAGGATAATAAGAAACTATCTTGGTCTTGGTCAGCGAGGAGTGTACAGGCAGAATGATCAGGAAAGTTATCGCGACAATAATCACCGTTGCTATAGTCAGCCCCTTAATTGTTCCCCAGGACTTTCCCAAGAAAGCCCATGAAAACTTTTTCTTAGCTGAAGAGTCAGTCTTAGCTGAGGTTTCTACGGACTTATCCTTAAGTTCAGTTACCGGTACCTTCTTGCTTCTTGTTTGGCGTAGCACGGATACAATGATAATTGTCGTGCCTATAACCAGTGACGCCGCAACAATAATTAATCCGTTCATGCCGTTTTCTCCTTTCTTTTTTTGTCGTATTTTCTCTCAGGTGCAATATCAAGTGTCTTTAACACGCCGCCAATACCCGGTGAGATGAAAGTTACATTAGCACCTGTTTTTTCAATGGTTTCTAAACCACGTTGGCGCTCAAATATTCTCTGAGCTTGACCAAGGTCAATATCTGTCCCATCTTTTTTAGCTGCTTCTTTGATAGCCAGGATCGCATTTATATATCCTTTGCCACGATGTATGTCTTTCTCAGCCTCTGTTGTTCCCTCAAGTCGTTTAAATCTCTGGTTTACTACTTTTTCAGGAAGTTCAATATCTCTTATCAATAGTCCCTTTATCGGCTCGAGCTCAATACCTGTAAGTTCAGCTATTCTTGGTGAAAGTTCTTCTATTATTTTGCTGGCAATTTCATTTTTCTGAAGCTGTGCTTCATCGGCAGAATGTTTTTGTAAGTGTGGTCTTATAAGTGTATCAAACTGTTGGCGGATAAATCCCTCCGGATCTGAAACTTCGTATGCGAATCTCAAAATCGAATCAATAGTATCCTCTACTCTCCACCAAGTTTCGGCGCATATTTTAGCGGTAGTACCTTCTGCAAAATCTATCTTGGGAGACGGATCTCCCTCCTTCCCAGTAAAGAGATTAGTTACATGATACTGGTGCGACACTTCTACTGCTAACTTGTCAATAATTCCCTTGAGGCATGTTAGGTGAGGACCCGCACGGTTAATTTTTACCGGTTTGCCAAATCGTTCGTACACGCGGGACATTTTTTGGGGAACTATATCAATTCCGAGAGCTATATAGATAGAGCTCCACAGAATCAATCCTGACACGGCACCTTCACTGGCATATTCAAAGATATGTCCAATTATTGATCCCAGAATAACGAACAGTAGTGATCCGCCTAGGAAAACTATGTATCCTAAGTCTTTCAGCCATCTGGGTATCTTACCTACATCGTATTTTTTCTTCTCTTCTTCCGCTTTCTTTTCAGCAGATTTTGCGGACCCGGAAGTTTTCTCAGGCTTGGTAAAAAATCCTTTCAGTAAATTACCTAATCCTTTAAGCATTTTCTCCTCCTTCTGCCGTATTGGCAATTTTGAATTTATTTAGCCCCGTAAGAATTTCATAAAAATGAAATCACGGGGTGAATTTTTAAAGGGCCGAAGGCCCATTTTTGACCTTCATTACTAGTACAACTAGCAACGCTCAATATTAGCATAAAACGGGAAATGTGTCAAATAGCTGGAAATGTCTAAAATGGAGCTTATTTTGCGGCTCAATCGTTCGATTGAGCCGCGCAATCCCTGTGTTCAAAAGCATTATTTTACTGCATAATTGACAAAATTATGTAGCTTGCTATAATCATAATGTAATACAGTTAATGACAGTTCGCGAAAGCGGACTTTTATTTTTAATACAATTAATTAGATATATATTTTATTGGCGACCTCGCACTAAATTCTCCCGCCACGGCGAAACGGGATGCGGTTTAGTCATATATTAATCAAAACTTAATAAGAGAATTGATGCGGGTAGCTACTCGCACAACTCGTAGACAATTATGGCAAAAAAGAAAAAAACAAATGATCAAGATTCCAGCATGCGCATGGGTGAGTTTGCTAGTGCTATCATGCAAATAGCTGACGAAAAAGGAATCTCTAAAGAAAAGGTCATTGAAACAATAGAAATAGCTTTAGCGGCTGCTTATAAGAAAGATTATGGCAAAAAGGGCCAGAACATCAGGGCCGAATTTAATGAAGTATCAGGAGATACTAAGTTTTATTTAGTTAAAGAAGTAGTGGATGAATCTACTCGAGAATTTGTTGATCCAGAGGAGGAAGCTCAGGCGCTCGCTGAAAGCGAAGACAGAGGTCCGACCGCAGAACGCGTTAGACAAAAGAAAGAACCCTCAAAAGAAAGTGAAGGTGACGAGGAAAAACTCCCGCGTTTTAATCTGGAACGAGACATCACACTGGAAGATGCCAAAAAAACTAAGAAAAGCATTAAACTTGGAGATGTGATTGAAACTAAACTGGAATCCAAGGAAGATTACGGACGAGTAGCTGCTCAGACTGCCAAACAAGTTATAATTCAGCGCATCCGAGAAGCAGAACGCGATTCAATGTTTGAGGAATATAAAGAAAAAGAAGGAGAAGTAATCAGTGGAGTTGTTCAGCGAGTAGAGGGACGCAATGTTTTTGTTGATTTGGGTAAATCAGTGGGCGTTCTCTTTCCTTCAGAACAAATAAGGGGTGAGAATTATAGAATAGGACAACGAGTTAAAGTTCATATAATGAGGGTGGAATCCGATCCCAAGGGGCCAGGCATATCTCTAAGCCGTACTCATCCGGAAATGGTGCGCAAACTTTTTGAACTGGAAGTCCCTGAAATTTTTGCCGGGACTGTGGAAATAAAAGCTATTGCCAGGGAAGCAGGATTTCGAACTAAGATAGCCGTGGCTTCTACGGAAAATGGCATAGATCCAATTGGGTCTTGTGTCGGCCAAAAAGGAACTCGTGTGCAAGCGGTTATTGACGAGATTGGAGGAGAAAAAATAGATATAATTGAATGGAGTGAAGATGTGGAAAAGTTTATCAGTGCTTCTTTGAGTCCGGCTAAGGTTCTTTCTGTGGAACTAAGGGAAAAAGAAAGGGAGTCAGAAGTTTCGGTGCCGGATGACCAGCTGTCTTTAGCTATTGGAAAACAAGGTCAGAATGTGCGTTTAGCTGCTAAGCTTACCGGGTGGAAAATAAATGTTTCTGGTGCTAGTAAAGAAGAAGACGAAGACAAAGAAGGCAAAAGGGACAAGGACCCCGAAAAATCATCTAGCGATGCCAACGAGGCAGATGAAAAAGAAAAAGATGTCAAAAAGGAAAGTAAGAAAGAAGTAAAAAAAGAAACTGCCAAAAAAGACCCCGCAAAATCATCCAAAGATGACAGCGGGGCAGGTAAAAAGAAAGATCCTAAAAAAGAAGATGAATAATAAGCTTTCTAATAATTAAACGATAAGAATCTATGTCAGTAGAAGCATACGCGATTGCCGCATCATTAATATCAATAGCATTCGCTTTTTATCTCGCTCGGAAAGTTAAAAAGTATCCGGAGGGAGAAGGAAAAATGGTTGAGATTTCTAACGCTATCCGTGAGGGAGCTAAAGCCTATCTGAATCGCCAATATAAAACGGTGGCTTATGTAGCATTAATTATTTTTGCCATTCTTTATTTTACCTTGGGGCTTAGCACTGGGATAGGATTTCTGGTCGGGGCTATAGCTTCGGCTATTGCCGGTTATATCGGAATGAATATTGCAGTTAGAGCTAATGTTCGTACTGCTGAAGCGGCTAAAAGCGGACTGGGAAAAGCTTTGAAAGTTGCATTTGAAGGAGGAGCGGTGACTGGATTGCTGGTAGTCGGATTGGGACTTTTGGTAGTGACTGGATTTTATATTTTGTCTGGAGGAAAAGATCTGAGTGCTTTAATTGGAGTGGGATTTGGCGGAAGCTTAATCAGCGTTTTTGCCCGGCTAGGCGGAGGCATTTATACCAAAGCGGCCGATGTAGGAGCCGACCTGGTTGGAAAAGTGGAAGCCGGTATTCCGGAAGACGATCCCCGCAACCCGGCTGTTATTGCCGATAACGTGGGAGATAATGTCGGAGACTGCGCTGGGATGGCAGCTGATTTATTTGAAACTTATGCCATAACTGCTATTGCTGCCATGCTTTTGGGATCTTTTACTTTCGCCGCTTTCAGCAACGCTGTTATTTACCCGCTGGCTTTGGGAGCGGTTTCAATCGTAGCGTCAATTCTGGGAATTTACTTTGTTAGATTGGGTTCGTCAAAAAATATAATGGGAGCGCTTTATAAAGGGCTTATTGCTTCGTCAGTCATTGCTTTGATTGCCTTCTATCCCATCACCAAGATTATAATGGAAGGAAATGGCTTATACGATTTTCATAAAATATATGCTGCTTCTATTATCGGAATAGCTATCACTGCCGGCATGGTATTGATTACTGAATATTACACCTCTAAAAAATACCGGCCGGTTAAAGAAATAGCCAAGGCTTCGAAAACCGGTCATGGGACTAATATTATTATGGGATTGGCAATGGGAATGGAATCAACAGCCTTGCCTGTTATAATCATTGTAGCTGGCATACTCCTCTCGTTTTGGCTAGCCGGCCTTTACGGAATAGCAGTAGCAGCGATGAGTATGCTTTCAATGGCTGGGATTATTGTAGCCATTGACGCATTTGGCCCGATTACAGACAATGCTGGCGGAATTGCTGAGATGTCAAAAATGGATGATTCCGTCCGTGAAATTACAGATGCTTTGGATTCTGTCGGCAATACAACTAAAGCAGTAACAAAAGGTTACGCCATTGCTTCTGCCGGATTGGCTGCTATAGTTCTCTTTGCTTCTTATATCCAGGAGCTTATCGACAAAGGAATGGAAAATGCAATTTTCAGACTAGACGATGTAAATGTTTTAGTCGGCCTGTTTATTGGTGGAATGATTCCTTATCTTTTCGCGTCAATTAGTATGCGGGCGGTTTCCAAAACAGCTGGCGCAGTTGTGGAGGAAGTGAGAAGGCAGTTCAGGGAGATTAAGGGAATTATGGAAGGGACGACTAAGCCGGATTATGCCAGCAGCGTTGATATCGTGACAAAATCAGCGATAAAAGAAATGATCGTTCCTGCTTTAATTCCGGTACTGGCTCCTATAATTATAGGAGTATTCTTAGGGCCACAGGCTTTGGGCGGACTTTTAGTAGGATCAATTATTACTGGTATTTTTGTAGCCATATCAATGACTTCTGGAGGAGGAGCTTGGGATAATGCCAAGAAATATATTGAGGAGGGAAACTTTGGAGGCAAGGGTTCATTTGCTCATAAAGCGGCAGTTACCGGTGATACAGTCGGTGATCCTTACAAGGATACAGCTGGACCGGCCATTAACCCGATGATTAAAATTATTAACATTGTAGCATTGCTAATAGCAGGGCTGATAATATAGCCTCCTACAAATTACGAATTAAATACAAATATACAAATAAAGGTGAAGAAAAAACAAACTGATAACAAGGTAGTCTATAAACAACTGAGCTATAGAATTGTTGGATCGTTGTTTGATGTTTTTAACGAACTGGATTATGGTTATCAGGAAAAACATTATTGTAAAGCAATAGAAAAAGCATTTACAGAGAAAGAGATTAAATTTAAAAAGCAGGTTCCATTTAAAATAAAATTCAAAAAAGAAGAAATCGGGAGATATTTTCTAGACTTTTTAATCGAAGATAAGATTATTCTTGAAATTAAAAAAGGGAATTATTTTATTAAAAGAAATATCAATCAAGTGAATGGATACTTGAAAGCTACGGGATTAAAATTAGCGATACTTGCAAATTTTACTTCTGATGGTATAAAATTTATGCGTTTGTTAAATATAGAAAAATAATTTGTAAATTTGTAACAAGATTTGTAATTTGTAGAAAATTATATGAATATTGAAACTAAAAAACTTCCAAAATCAGAATTGGAAATTAAAATTACCGTTCCCTGGAAAGAATGGAAGGATTTTATTGGTAAAGCAGTTTCGAAAATTTCCAAGGACATTAAAATAAAAGGATTTCGTCCTGGAAAAGCTCCTAGAGGTATGATAGAGAAAAAAGTCGGCAAGAACACTATCTTAGATGCGGCTGCCAAAGAGACAATCAATAAGACATATAAGGATGCCATTTCTAAAGAAAAAATAGATGCTATGGGATCTCCCAGGATAGAAATATTAAAATTGGCTGAAGGAAACGATTTAGAATATAAAGCCAATACTGCCGTAATGCCGGAGATAACAATGACGCCATGGAAAAAAGACATTGAAAAAATTAATAAAGATTATAAGAGCAAGAAAACGGAAATTTCTAATGAGGAAATGGATAATGAGTTAAAAAAATTAGCTAACAGTCGTGTTAAGTTAGTTACCGTTAATCGTGAAGCCAAAAAGGGAGACAGCGCAGAAATTGATTTCCAGGTCAGTCGAAACAACGTTCCTATTGAGAACGGATCTAGCAAAAACCATCCACTAGTTTTGGGTTCCAATGCTTTTATTCCCGGGTTTGAGGAAAATATTATTGGAATGAAAGAAAAAGAAGAAAAAGAATTCGAGATTCAATTTCCCGACAAGTACCACGATAAGAATTTAGCTGGTAAGCCTGCTGAATTCAAGGTAAAAGTAAATTTAGTCCAGGAAAGGCAGACTCCCGAAATTAATGACGACTTTGCCAAGTCGCTAGGTAAATTCAAAGATCTGGAGGAGTTAAAGGATAGTGTTAAAGACGGATTACTCAAGGGAAAGGAAGAGAAGCAAAAAGAACAAAAACGGACTGAATTTATAGAAAAACTAATTGAGGCAATGAAAGTTGATGTTCCAGAAGTCTTGATACACTCAGAATTGCATAAAATGGTTGAAGAGTTTGGAATGCAGCTTCAGGGCATGGGGATGGATATTGATGGTTATTTAGAAAAAATGAAAAAAACTCGGGAAGATCTTGAGAAGGAATGGATTCCTCAAGCAGAAAAAAGAATAAAATCATCTATGGCACTTGAAAAAATTGCCAAAGAATTGGACATTAAAGCTTCTAGTGATAAGATTGAAGAAGAGATGAACAAGACCCTTCAGCAGTATAAGAATGTAAAAGATTTAGAAAAGAATGTTGATACAGCCAGATTGTATAATTACGTGAAAGGAATACTTACTAATGAGGAAGTATTTAGATATCTTGAGAGGTTATAAGTTTCAAATTCTAATATTATGAATAGTAAAACTACCAGCCAATTTTTAATTCCCACCGTAATTGAGAAAACTAGTTATGGTGAAAGGGCATACGACATTTATTCCCGTCTTTTAAAAGATCGCATAATTTTTATTGGCGGTCCTATTGACGATAACATTGCCAATTCGGTTATTGCCCAGCTTCTCTTTCTGGAATCACAGAATCTCAAAGAAGATATCAAAATTTATATCAATTCTCCCGGTGGAGTGGTGACGTCAGCGTTAGCAATTTACGATACTATGCAATATGTTAAGCCGGATGTTCAGACTATTTGTGTAGGATTAGCGGCTTCCGGCGCAGCGCTGCTTTTGGCAGCGGGGAAAAAGGGGAAAAGACTCATCCTTCCTAATGGAGAAGTAATGATCCATCAAGTTATGGGCAGCGCTCAGGGTCAGGCAACAGATATTGATATTCATGCAAAACATATCATTAAAGTTAAAGAAAGATTAAATAAAATAATGGCCAAGCATTCGGGCCAAAAATTAGGTAAAGTAGAAAAGGATACAGAAAGAGATTATTTTATGAGTGCTGAGGAGGCCAAAAATTATAGTATAGTAGATAAGATTATTAAGTAGGAAGTATTTTTTGTAAAAATTTATATGTCCTATTCCAGCATTGGCATCAGGCTACTCCCGTTCATATCCTGGGGGGGTTCGATAGCCATTATATCAAGAATGGTTGGTGCAATATCACTTAATAATCCCCCTACTTCATTCTGGCTCCTAATCATTTCTTCTGAAGTTTTATTGCGATGGTTGTCAGCTGTTATAAACCAAAGAGGAACCGGATTAGAAGAATGTTCGGTATCAATTTCCCCAGTGTAGGGGTTTTTTATTTCTTCTACATTTCCGTGGTCAGAGGTAACAATTAGGCAGCCTTTAGCTTTCAATATTTCCGGAATCAGGGCAGCTAAACTAGCATCTATTATTTCGACAGCTTCTATGCAGGCTTTTTCATTTCCAGTATGTCCCACCATGTCAGCATTGGCATAATTTATTAAAATAAAATCGTATTTACCCGAGCGTATTGCATCAATTGACTGGTCGGTAACCTTGTCTGCGCTCATCTCCGGAGTTTGATCATATTTAGAAACAGCCGGGGAGGGAACCAAGACACGATCTTCTCCATCCCATGGCTTTTCCCTTCCCCCATTAAAAAAGTAAGTGACATGAGCATGCTTTTCTGTTTCCGCAATTCTGAACTGCTTTTTTTTATTGTTACTTAATATTTCCCCCAAGCCATTGTTTATTTCCAAAGGAGGAAAGGCAACAGGAACCGGAAGGTCCTTTTCATACTCTGTCATAGTCACGAATTCCAATTTAAGCCGTTTTTCCCTTTTAAATTTTCCAAATCCAGGAAGTACAAACGCCTTAGTTAATTCTCTGGCTCGATCCTCACGAAAGTTGAAGAATATAACAGAATCATTATTTTTAATTATGCCAATGGGATTATCATTTTCCATAATAATAGCCGGTTCGATATGTTCATCAGTAATTTCATGAGAATAAGATTCTTGAAGATACTTAATAGGATCCTGGATTTTTTCTCCTACGCCTTCAGTCAATAATCTATAAGCTTTTTCAATGTTTTTCCAATCATTCTTTCTGTCCATAGCCCAGTTTCTTCCACAAAGAGTAGCAATCTTTCCCACTTGAAACTCTTTTAATTTTTTTTGAAGATCCTTGATGGCCTTTGTGCCGCCCACAGGGGAAGAGTCTCTGCCATCAGTAAATACGTGGATAAAAACATTTTCTATTCCATGTTTCTTGGCAAGCTCCAGGAGAGCATGTAAATGAGCTGTGTAAGAATGGACAGATCCTTCACTGAGAAGTCCCATAAGATGAAGATTGCTATTGTTTTTCTTGACGTTTTCAACTGCGGAAAGTAAAGCTTCGTTATTAAAAAAAGTGCCATCTTGAATAGACAGAGTAATGCGGGGAAGATTCTGATAAATTATTCTTCCTGCTCCTATGACCGTGTGCCCCACTTCGCTGTTTCCGTTTTCCCCCCAAGGAATGCCGACAGATATTCCGGATGCCTGAAGGGTGGTCATCGGGTAGAATTTATTGAATTTATCAATAGTTGGGAGCTTGGCCCTTTTGATAATATTGCCCTGGCTGTTCTTGCTTATTCCCCAGCCATCTAATATAACCAATACAACTGGCTTATACATAAAGCGATACTAATTTACGAATTACATACGAATGCCGCGAATAGATTTGTATTCGTATCATTCGTATGGAAGTTTGTATTGTTCGTATCGCTGCCTAATTCTATCATTTTTATCATCCTTTGACAAAAAAGTATTGATGTTATATTATTACACCTGTAATAATAAATATTCATTTTATCTTCAATCTGGTAAATCAGAGCACATTTTAGAATAGCAGTGCTCTCTGCAGAACATTAGCGACGTATAGTGCCTGCAGCATCATTTTTGGAATAAAGACATGGAAAATAGCATGAAAATCAAGCTCAACGCGAGCCGAATAAATATGGCCGTTTTTTGCGTTTCGAAAAATGAAGCTATAATTTGCCGATTGAATGACAGTAAAAAATATGGAAATAAATGCAACACTTTTAGCAGTATCTTTTCTAACTTTAGCGATAGGATCAGTACTGGGATATCTTGCCCGGCAGAGCATTGCTAAAAAACAACTTTCTACAGCTGAGGGAAAAATAAATAAAATGATTGAAGAATCTGAGAAAAAATCTCAGGAGATTACTCTTGATGCCAAAAACAAGGCGGTGGAAATTTTGGAAGAAGCTAAAAACAAGGAAAAGGAAAGAGAAGATCACATTTTTAAAGCAGGACAGCGCTTAGAAAAAAAAGAGGAATCCCTAGATAAAAAGATGGATGAATTGGAAAGAGGAAAGAATATCCTGGAACAGAAAGCTCAAGAAGTCAAAACTATCCGCCAGGAAACAGAAGAAGCTAGAAAAAAGGAACTCGGACGTCTAGAAAAAATCGCCGGATTTTCAAAAGAACAGGCCAAAAAAGTTCTTCTTCAGTTGACCGAAGAAGAAAACAGGGATCTTATAGCTAATAGAATCGCTAAGCTAGAGAAAGAAGGATCAGAAGAATTAGAAAAAAAGGCTCGTAATATAATGACTCAAGTTATTCAAAAATATGCTGGATCTCATGCGGCTGAGATTACCACCTCTACGCTTACTCTTCCTTCTGACGAGGTCAAAGGAAGAATTATCGGACGGGAAGGAAGAAACATTAAAGTTTTAGAAAAATTGACCGGAGTGGAAATTATTGTTGATGATACTCCTGAGGCAGTGGTTATTTCTGGCTTCGATCCGGTAAGGAGGGAAATAGCTAAGATTGCATTGGAGAAATTAATAGGAGATGGAAGGATTCATCCTACCCGAATTGAAGAATCAGTGGAATTTGCCAAGAATGAAGTTGACAATAAAATTAAAGAGGCCGGAGAAGCAGCGGCTTACGATGTAGGAGTGGCGGGGATTGAACCTAAATTAGTTCATATTCTAGGACGGTTGAGATACCGAACCAGTTATGGACAAAATGTCCTCATCCATTCTTTAGAAGTTGCTCATCTGTCCGGAGCGTTGGCTGCGGAATTGGGAGCGGATGTTAAGGTAGCTAAAGAAGCTGGATTATTTCATGATATTGGAAAAGCAGTTGATCATGAAATTCAAGGAAGTCATGTGGATATTGGAGTAAAAATTTTGGATAAATTTAATATTGATGAGAAAGTTATCAATGCGCTCAAGCCTCATCATGAAGAATACCCGTTTGATACCCAGGAATCTTTTATAATAGCGGCAGCCGACGCAATTTCTGCCAGTCGGCCAGGCGCCAGAAAAGATACACTAGAAAATTACCTCAAGCGATTGGAAGAGCTGGAAGCAGTAGCCAATTCTTTTGAAGAAGTGGAAAAATCCTATGCTATTCAAGCTGGAAGAGAAATCAGGGTTTTCGTAAAACCAGAAAAGCTAGATGATTTGGGGGCAATGAAATTATCACGCCAAATTGCAGATAAAATTGAACAGGAATTAAAATATCCGGGAGAGATAAAAGTGAATGTATTAAGAGAAACAAGAGCTATTGAATTTGCCCGGTAAATAATATAAAAAAATAAAACTAATCTAGGAAGGCAGGTGTTTTATGGCCAATATCAACAAAGATGCTTTAGTCGATTCAATTTCGTCCGGAATGGAATTGTCTAAAAAGGACATTGAAGCTGTTATAGATTCTTTAACCGACAGGATTACAGAAGAAGTTCGCAACGGAAATAAGGTGACTATAACAGGATTTGGAACTTTTAGAGTTTCTAAAAGGGCTGCTCGTAAAGGAATTAATCCCCAGACCAAAGAAAGCATTCAAATTCCGGAAATGTCTGTTCCTAAATTTACTGCCGGAAAAACTCTTAAGGAAGCTGTTAGATAAGGCGATGCGAACAATGCGAATTTCATACGAATGCCGCAAACTAATTAGAGCTTACGCACTTAACGACATCCGATGTCTTTTGGTAGCTATGGTCGTCAGAACATCGGGTGTCTAGAAAATCCTGCTTTCTGGGGCAGGGTTTTGTCATTCTGCTAATTGACTAAAGTTTTATTTGAGGATATTATTTATAAGCATATTTGTTATGTGGAAACGGGCTTGCCCGCCGAAGCATAGCGTAGGCGGGGCATCGTATATTGGTAGTACGCTTGGTTTGGGACCATGTAGGCTGAGTTCGATTCTCAGTGCCCCGACAAAAAAATAACCCATTTAGGGTTATTTTTGTTTTATGGTAGAATTTAAAAAAGTAATATGCCCCGTAGTGAAAATTCAAAAGTTACGGAGTATTAAGGGAGTACATGGGGCAGGGTTTTTAATTAAAAATAAATTTTAAGTAAATAATTAGTTCATTTTGGGCAAAGCCCATTTGAATTTCTACTACAGGGTATGCCTAAAAACATTTTTAAAACCAGCCCGGAGAAAGCAATTTCCAAAGTGCACATCAGCTCTATAATGATGGGCGTTTTGATTTTTATTTTCGCTTTTATCTGGAACAACGGCCCTGACGAACTCAGTCGTATTGCTATATTCCAACTGGTTTTAGCAATCCCCCTCTTATTTGTTTCCACTCTTGCCTACTCAAAAATAGCCAAGGGATTGGGCGTTAGCGTTAATGATTTGATCAAATAAAAAAGTCCTATATTTATGAAACTAAAAAATAAAGTTGCAATTATTACAGGATCATCACGAGGCATA
Organism: bacterium BMS3Abin15; assembly: GCA_002923195.1. GTDB lineage: Bacteria > Patescibacteriota > Minisyncoccia > Moranbacterales > 2-12-FULL-40-10 > BMS3ABIN15. The sequence continues at coordinate 50,375 of BDTH01000074.1, read as the reverse complement.
GGAAAAGCAACGGCCATTCTTTTTGCTAAAGAGGGTGCAAGGGTTGTTATTAATTGCAAAGATCAAACAGAAGATGCAAAAAAAGTTGTAAATGCTATTGGAAAAAACAAAGCTATTTTTATTCAGGCAGATGTTTCTAAGGAAGAAGATGTAAAGCACCTTGTGTCTGAAACAATAAAAAAATTTGGCAAGATTGACATACTTGTGAATAATGCCGGGGTTATTTTTAGAGAAGGCAATTGGAAATCAAGCGAAAAAATTTGGCATGCAACTATGGATATTAATCTAACCAGTGCATGGTTGATGATAAGAGAAGTTTCGCCAATTATGACAAGAAATGGAAGTGGATCCATTGTCAATATTTCATCCATATATGGTTTTCTTGGCGCTGCATCCGTATTGGCATATTCATCAGCAAAAGGAGGAATAATTACAATGACAAAGGCATTTGCAAAAGAGTTGGCTCCTAATATTCGCATAAACGCTGTCGCTCCGGGCAATGTAATGACTGACATGACAAAAGAAGCTGGAAAGAGGGTTATAAAATTCTTCGAACAGCAAACTCCACTCAAGCGATCTGCTGAACCTGACGAAATTGCAAAAGCCGTCTTATTTTTGGCATCCAGTGATGCAAGTTTTATAACCGGCGAATTACTTGTTGTTGATGGCGGTTACAGCCTCAGATAAATATACAAGTATAAAAATAAGTGTTAAATAATTATTCAAGGAAGCATATGAAAAAAAATAAAAGAATTGACAATAAACAAGTTTCTGATATACAATATAATGTTTCAAAGAATAATTCTTTGAAGAGCACATTAAAAACGAATAAAGGAGGAAGGGCGATGGGTGCAAAACAAGAAGAAGAGCCAAAATCGGAGTGGTTGATTGTTTCACCCGATGGATCAATTATTAAGGTAGAGAAATTCAAATGGGCAGGGAGTGAAGATTTGAAGGTTTTTTATTCGTACGAAAGCTCTGGCTCGAGGGAGGTGAAGGAAGCGCCTGCTCATGTGAAGATGATGCAACAAATGGAGTTGGTTGATTATGAACCAGCTGCTGATTCTGGCAATTTTCGTTGGTTGCCAAAGGGACACTTAATCAAGCGCCTTATGGAAAGACATGCTTCTGAAATTGTAAAGGACTATGGTGGCATACAGGTTGAAAGTCCAGTTATGTATGATCTTAAACATCCACAACTGGCAAGCTATCTGAAACGCTTTCCGGCAAGGCAATACTATTTGCTAAGTGGAGATAAGAAGTATTTTCTTCGTTTTGCTGCTTGCTTTGGACAGTATCTGATCATGCATGATATGGGGATTAGCTATCATCATTTACCAGTGAAGATTTACGAACTGACCCATTATTCATTTCGCAGGGAGCAGGCGGGGGAATTGGCTGGATTGAGGCGTCTGAGGGTATTTACGATGCCCGATATGCATTCTCTTTGTGTTGATGTGGAGCAAGCCAAGGAAGAATTTTATCAGCAATATCTTCTTTGTAAGAGATGGATGAGCGATCTCGAACTCAACCATGTTATGGCAATAAGAGTTGTTGATGATTTCTTTCAAAAAAACCGCGACTTTGTTATGGAAATCGTTAAGGATTTCGGGCGTCCAGTATTGCTCGAGGTATGGAAAGAAAGGTTCTTTTATTTTGTCCTTAAGTTTGAATTTAACGTGATTGATGGGCAAAAGAAAGCGGCCGCTCTTTCCACTGTGCAAATCGATGTTGAGAATGCAGAGAGGTTCGATATTAACTATGTTGACAAGGATGGCAAACAGCAACGCCCCCTACTTCTCCATGCATCAATCTCCGGGTCTATAGATCGCAATCTGTATGCTCTTTTGGAGCTACAGGCAAGGAGAATACAAAAAGGAGAAGTTGCCAAGTTTCCATACTGGCTATGTCCTACTCAGGTTCGCTTGATACCTGTAGCCGACAGACATATTTTGCGTTGTCAGGAAATTGCCTCAAAGATAGGGGCAAGGGTGGAAATCGATGATCGCAAGGAGACTGTTGGGTACAAAATACGGGAGGCAGAAGTCAATTGGGTGCCATTTGTTGGTATGGTTGGGGATAAGGAACTCGAGAATCAGGCCATCGCTGTGAGAGAACGAGGAATTTCTGGACAAAAGGAAATGAAGGAATCCGAGTTTTCCCAAAACCTCGATCAACTTCAGGGAGACAAACCTTTTGAGCCACTAAGTTGGCCCAGCCTTCTTTCAAAGCAGCCTCGTTTTCGTTAGAAAAGAAAAAGGGACGGGAACACAGTATTGTTTCCTGTCCCTTTTTTTAAAAAATAAACTTGCTAATCAAACTACAAATTACTTTCAAAGAGATATTATGTCTATAAGAAAGTCTAAAAAAAGTCATTCTGATAAAAAATATTATATACTGGATTCGTCCTCCACAGTTACACCTGTGGATGATTATAAATTTGATAAAACCGAAGTTTGTTTAAAATCACTTGTGGATAGCGAGTGTTTTTTAAAAAATCATAAATTTAAGGATCGAGAAACCAAACTTAATAAAATGATTAATGAAATGGGTTTTGAATGGGATCCATTATCGGAGCCTGGACATATGAGACAAATACAACACGCTACAACTGTCATGGAGGCAATAGAAAAGTATAGTTGGCTAGTTGTTAAAGAATTTAGCGATGATCAAGATATTCCACTATATAAAGTTGGTGGAGGAGAGTTACTTGATGTCAATGTTCCAGAAGTAAAAAAGCAAATCGCGATAATTTCTAAAAATCCCGGGCTATATGGATTAAATCAATACGATGTCGTTATCAATAAAAAGAATCGAATATTAAGATATAACGCTTGTATGCAAAAACTTTCAATAGCAAAAGGGATTAATCTTCATGACAAAGGTCTTCCAATTGGTTTTTTCGAAATATCCAAGAGCTACAGGTTTGAAGAAGAAAAAGAGCTACAATTATGTAAAAGAGTTAGAAGCTTTAGCATACCAGAACTCGATGTTATCAATGCAGATATAATGTCGTCAATAAAAATAGCATTAGCTGCACATACAAAAATATTAAATGAAATAGAGAAATTTGATCCAGAATATGAATTATTATGCAGTATGACACAGGATTTCTTAAAAGAAAATTTTGATTTTTTAAAAACAATAGTCAAATCTATAAACAAGCCAATCTTGTTGGCAGTTTATGAAGATGTCCGTTGCAAAGATGGAGTAAAAATTGATATTGAGTATAAAGTATTTGATAGCTTAAAATCGCCAGTAGAAATCGCCACATGTCTTGTGGATGATGGTTCTTCGGAATTTTCACTTGATTTGAAATTTAAAACGAAGGGTGGTATTAAAAAACCCGTTTCCATATTGCATGTCGTTTTTCCATTCTCATCGATTGAACGTTCTGCCTACTTTTTTATTGACAGAGCAATTAAGAAAGAAACAAGGACCGGCTTTAGATCGTTTCCTTTTTGGGTTGCTCCGATACAAGCCAGAATAATTACTCGTGATGATGATTCTTTGGAGAATGCTAAAAAACTTGAAAAAGAACTTAATTCATTAGATTTTAGGGTTGACTTAGATGATAGAAAAATTAATTATAATGTCAAAAAGAAAGCAGGGGACTTAAAATGGATACCCTATGTGATTACTATCAATAAAAAAGATAAAGATTTCCAGAATTTAATCGTAGAAAATGAAGCGAAAGAAATTACAGGAAAAATTATGAGAAAAAATGATTTGATCAAAGAAATGAAAGCGGAAGATGGTAGAGATATAATTGTTCCGTGTTATATTCCAATACTTTTATCCAAAAGATTAATTTCCAATCCGTAAAAATATGGCGCGGTAGTCAAGTAGTCAGACCAGAGCTTGCAGAGCTCTGCATGTGGGTTCGAATCCTACCTGCGCCTCCTTAAATAATCAATTCAATAATTAGCATTATGAATAAAAAATATAAAAAAATTGTTGTATTAGATTCGGTTATCTTTTATCCCGAACACAGAGATCGATTAAATGAAATTGCGGAAGAAGTAGTCGAATATAATACCTGTGAAACCGAAGAAGAGGTGCTGGAAAGAGTCAAAGGTGCTGATTGCATTATAAGTTGCTGGGTTGATATTCCGAATGAAGTAATCGACGAGAATCCTCAATTAAAGACGATTGCCTTTTGGACTCATGCTTTCGAACACAGAATTAATAAAGATTATGCGCTAAAACATAACCTTCACATTCCCAGTATTCCTGATTACGGAACTGATTCGGTTGCGGAACTAGCATTTGTCGGTTTATTGCAGCTTTATAAGAATAATGAAAATGCCCTAGGCTTAACACCAACGAACAATCGGAGACATTTACAAGAAGAAATTATGGCCAAGATTACCGACGATGTCAGAAAGTTTAATAAAAATTGGCGAGATAATTTAAGAGGTTCGTGGATTCATGAATATGTAAAAGTTGGAAAATTAAAAATTACCAGTCCTGATGAGTTTAAAGAAGAAACACTCAAAGGATTAACCGTCGGCTTGTTGGTAAATGATAATCTTAAAGAAGATTTATTTAAAATAGCCAGTCATGGCTTTCATATGAATGCGATTTATAGCCTGAGTGACTTGCAACATGCATTAAATATCGCCTATAGACCCATAGACAATTTTTTGAGAGAAAGTCATGTTATTATTTATGACTCAAGATCAGTTAGCGAAGAAATAAAAAACAAAATTAATCAAGGTAATTATCTTTCGGTCGTTGATGTTGCTAAAATTATTCCGACAGGTGAATCATTGATGAATAAAAAAATTGGTATAATTGGCCTTGGTCGTATTGGCAGAAGAGTTGTACAAATTGCCAGAGATGGATTTGACATGGATGTTTCCTATTATTCGACAAGCCAAAATCCGGATCTTGAAAAACGATACAATCTTCAATTTAAGCCATTGGAAAAAATATTAACCGAATCTGACATTATAACTTTCCACTTGCCTCATGTTGGCGCTGAAAAATTCATCACCAATGAAATGATTGACATGATTCCTAAAAAAACTACGGTAGTTAATGTAAGTGTCGGTAGTATTTTTCAAGACCAAGCCTATTTTTTAAGTCGCTTTAAAAAAGATGATTTAAATGGATATGTGGATGTTTACGATACTTTACCGCCAAGAGAAGAATTGCGAGAGCGCAAAAAATTTCTGATAGCAACTTATCGTTCGGGCTGGAGAACCAAATCTACAATTGGACTGAAAACTCATAAATTGCTAACTCGCTTAAAAGAGGGTTTATACAAGTAGGCTACAATTCGTTTAATATTATTATATAGCAATAAATTCATAATAAATAGCATTAGAATAATATGGCACATGTAAGAAAACAAATGATTTCTTTCTTTTTATCAACAAGATGCAATCTTAGGTGCATTTATTGCTATACGCATAAAAATCAAAACCTTAAGAAAGAGCATCAATCTTTAGATTTCAATTTTTCCAAGCGAGGGATTGATGATTTTTTCAGGGATAACGCCAGTAGGCATATTAGATTTTACGGCATTGGCGAGCCAACATTGGAATTTGAACTGATGAAAAAAATAAAAAATTATGCATACAAGAAAGCAGACAATTTATTAACTGTAGAATTGCAGACCAATGGCTTCTTCTCGGAAAAAGTAGCTAAGTGGATTGCCAAAAATGTAAATATTTTGTGGGTTTCATGCGACGGACCGGCTGAAGTTCATGATATTCAAAGACCAACGGCAACTAAAAAGCCAACTTCTGAGATTGTAGAAAGAAATCTTAAATATTTTTCCAAGCAGAAATCAATGCAGGCAGGAGCAAGGGTCACATTGACACCCCCAATAATGAAAAGACAATCAGAAATAGTAGGATATTTTCATAGTATCGGCATAAAGTATATAAATGTTCTTCCCGCATTTGCCCCGATCGATGATAATTCGAGCACTGTCTTTGAATGGGATCCTATTGAATTTGCCAAAAATTTTCTTATTGCTCATAAAAAAGCGAAAAAACTTGGGGTATGGTACAATACAATGTGCATCGTTAATTTTGATGAAAAAACAAGACATGCTTGCAGGGCTTGTACTCCAAATCCACATTTAACCACTGATGGATATGTCTCATGTTGTGATTTTACCCAATTGGGTTCTGAATATTCCCCAGGTCCACTTCAACAATTAATTTATGGAAAATATATTCCGGAAAAAGACATTATTGTCTATGACGAAAAAGCAGTAGCTAATGTTCGTTCAAGATGCGTGGAAAACTTAAAGAAAAAAACATGCAGTGATTGCAAATACATATATAATTGTGCTGGGGGATGCCTCGGACAAGTAGTTAATGAAACAGGTGATATATTGGGAAAATGCGAGAAAAACTGTGAAATCGTACGATATTTGGCTGAACGTATGGAGCTAAATAAAAAGCTACATCCGGCGTTTCATTCATAAAAGACAAATTGTATGCCAATAGAATCTCTAGCGCATCCAAAAAAACGTCATAAAAAAATGGATAGGAGGGGGTTATAAAAAATTACAAAGAGACGGCACGCCAATGAAATTGGCACGGCCTCCAATTCCGCCACGCCCGAGCCGTAGCGAAGCTGTTCAAGCATTTTTTATTCAAAAAGGTTCAAGCTTCGTTCAGCAATTGCGACAAGAAAATAACCCAGTTAGGGTTATTTTTGTTTTGTGGTAAAATTTAAAAAGTAATATGCCAAGGAATATTTTCAAAACCAGCCCGGAGAAAGCGATTTCCAAAGTGCACATCAGCTCTATAATGATGGGCGTTTTGATTTTTATTTTCGCTTTTATCTGGAACAACGGCCCTGAGGAATTCAGCTACATTGCTATACTACAATTAGTTCTGGCAGTGCCATTGCTTTTTGTTTCTTCCCTAGCTTATTCGAAAATCGGCTATCGCAGAGAGGAAATAAAAAAGTGGGATTATCTTGGCTGGCATACCAATACGATAGGCAATGTCTTTGTTTTTAATGTAATCGGGCTAGTGGTGGCCAGTCATTATCAAGACATAGCCATTATCTATTTTCTGTTCATTATATTGCTTATGTCCATATATACAATAGTTAATATTTCTTCTAACTACGAAACTCTTCCGCAAAAAATATATAAATTTCTATTTTTCATTTTCTTTCTACTAGCACTGGGGCTGTTCCCTTTAATTCTATAATTTAATATTTTAATTAACCATAATCGTAGTAGCCCCTAACGGCTATTTTTTATATCTCTAAAGTTGACAAAAAAGCGATAAACCAGTAACATTATCCAGTTGTAGTACATTACAAAATAAACCCAACATAAAGGAGGAAACAGATGAGAAATATTTTTTGGATTCTGATTGTCGCAATATCATTTGTGACACTCGCGAGTTGTAAAGATTCTAAGGTTGAAAAACAATCTGAAACAGGGATTGTAAAGGACTGGAGCCACATATCCGATACTGGAAGAACCGCAGCCGAGGTGGAAGAAGAACAGATAGCAGAAAATGTCGGGAAGTATATAGAATGCGAAGAGTTTATAATAAAAGGCGACGCCTCAGTTTGCGTTTATCGGATTAAAGAAGGCGATACCCAGTCTGGACTAGCTCGTAGATTTGGCTACTCACGAAGTGAATTTGCCAGAAAAATTGCTAAACGAGGCGTAAAAGAATATCTTTATGTGGGAGAAAAGCTGGATATTCCCACTAAAAACATTAGGGATGAAGAAAGCGAAGAGCCAGAGCGTTATTATTATCCGTCTGAAAAGTAAGTACTTGTATTAATAAACAAAAAAAAGCTTCTATCTTAAGAGATAGAAGCTTTTTAAATTTCTTAAATTTCCAAACTGGTTTTTTTTAGAGTTAAAGCGTTAGCCACCACAATCACGGTAGATAAGCTCATTATCAATGCTCCGATTTCTGGACGAAGGAAAAATCCCCAAGGAGCGAGTACTCCGGCGGCAGCTGGAATAGCTACAACATTGTAACCTAACGCCCAAATAAGATTTTCCAACATCTTGCGGTAAATTTTTCTTCCTAAAACTATCAAGCGGGAAATATCTTCTGGATTATTTCTGGTCAGCACTATATCACCGGCCTCTACGGCTACGTCAGTTCCAGCACCAATGGCCACTCCTACATCGGCTTGAGTTAGGGCCGGGGCGTCATTAACTCCATCGCCCACCATCATTACCCTGTGCCCTTGGCCCTGGAGCTCTTTAACTTTTCTATATTTATCTCCGGGCAACACCTCGGCGAAATAAGTATCAATTTTCAATTCCTTGGCCACGCCTTCAGCTACTTGTTTATTATCACCGGTAAGCATAGCCACTTTTATTCCTAGTTTGTGAAGTTTATTAACTATAGAAAATGATTCTGGTTTAATTTTATCAGCCAAAGCAAAAATTCCAATCAATACTGATTCATTAGCCAAAAAAACCAAACTTTTTCTAGAATTAAATAATTTTTTATTTTCCTCTTCTGCTTTATTTAATAAGATTCCTTTTTCTTTCATTAGAATTTTGTTTCCCAACCAATAAATTTGATCTGAAATTTTTCCTCCTACTCCTTTTCCGGCGAAATTTTCAAAATCATCTATTTTTTCTAATTGTATATTTTCTTCTTTGGCTTTTCTTGTGAAGGCTTGGCCGATGACATGGGAGGAATTCTGTTCTAATGATCCAGCGATTTTCAATATGTCAGCCTCATTACTTAATGGCACTATATTTGTCAGTCCGAACTCTCCCTTGGTCAATGTTCCTGTTTTATCAAATATTACATAATTAATATCTTTAACAAGTTCCATTTTAGCTAGATCTTTTATAAAGATTCCATTTTTTACTGCCAGCTTTGTGGAAATTGCAGTTACTGCCGGGATAGCCATGCCCAAGGCGTGAGGACAAGCGATAACCAATGTGGTAATAGCTAAGGTAAAAGCAAAAGCCAATGGTTTTCCCAGAAAAACAGACCAGACCAAAAGGGAAATTATTGCAGCTGCCAGAGCTACAAAGGTTAAAATGCCTGCGGCTTTATCGGCTAATTTCTGTTTTTGAGGCTTTGTCATTTGAGCCTTAGCAATTAATGTTTGAATCTGTCCAATAGTTGAATTCTCTCCCACTTTAGTGAGTTTTATTTCTAAAGATCCATCCAGGCAAATTGATCCGGCTGCCACCTCCTCATCTCTTATTTTCCTAACGGGTTTCGATTCACCGCTTATTAATGCCTCGTCTACATTAGCGGTGCCCTTTATAATTATTCCGTCAGCTGGAACTTTTTCTCCTGGCTTTATCAAAACGATGTTGCCCTTTTTTAGCTCTGCTACATCTACATCAATTTCTTCCTCATCTTTTAGCAGATGAGCTTTTTTTGGCAGTAACTTAGCCACTTCCTGCAATGCATTTCCAGCAGCTGTAGTTGATTTGGCCTCCAGGTAATGGCCGAAGAGAAGTACCCAGACTAAAGTTGAAATTTCTAAATAAAACTCTGCTTCCAATTGAGGAAAAAAGGTTGAAACTACGGAAAATAAGTATCCGGCTCCCACTGCCAGAGAAACCAGTGTCATCATTCCGTACTTTTTCATCTGAATCTCATGCCTGGCGTGCTGGAAAAATATCAGAGAAAATCCAAAGATTATTGTAGCCAGTATAAACTGCAAAATTTTTCGGAAAGCAAAATCCCCAATTCCCAAAAAATCAACAGCTACTTGACTAGTTAAGAACAAGGGGATTAACAAAAAGGTGACAATCCAAAAACGGCGCAAGAAAGTTTGTGCACTGCCATGCATCGAAAGGTCTGCAGACATATCATGGCCGCCATGGTCCATACTATGACCAGGGTGATCCCCGTGATGATGTTTGTGGCTATTTAATTTGTGTTCAGGACAACAACTCATAATAATAAATTTCTAGTTACAAGTTACGGGTTACTAGTTACTGACTTATATCTTTCTTCTTTTCTTCAAATTCCTCTTTATCTATTTCCCCCTTGGCATATCTTTCTTTTAAGATATCCATCGGGGATTTCTTCCCAGCGTCTGTTTTATTTTGATTAACTAACCATTTAATTAAAACAATAATTCCGAATATAATCAAAGCCCAGAAAATTATCATGAAGATAAAACCGAATCCGAAGCCAAACCAGCTTGCTGGTCCTGGTCCAAAACTTCCCATCATAGAACCTCCACCTCCTCCCAGCATATGTTCCATCCCTTCGACTATGCTCAGGGTAGGCATTTCTCCCAGAGCACAATGTTCTTCTTGATCTTCACCCGCGTGCGCTTGAGCTAAAACGGGCACTAAGAATAATGATATTAATATTATTGCAATGAAGTATATTTTTTTCATATGTTTTAATAATTATACTCCGCATCTTTTGCCTCCCTGTGATTGAACAGGATTCACTTCTGTCATAACCTGCTTGTAGCCGGAAGCACTCGAATATTCTAATCCTAAAACGTTTTTAGGATTTACATCTTCCCATGCAACTTTTTTCTTCTGAAAGTACTTGGCAATTGTCAGATAAGCATCAGGAAACCAGAAGGTATTAACTGTCAGCGCTGTTTTGTACATTTCTTCTTCAGCCATTCCCTGGGAAGCCATCAGCTGAAGAAATCCCAGCATTGCCATGCCGTGGTTGCAATCCGGAAAATAGGTTGAGTTTCCACAGCACGGACGGTAAATGTTTTTACTTACTTTTTCTACCAGTTCCTGCTGAGTTGGGGTTAGAGTAATGAATTTATGCTTGCTATAGTGGTCCATAGCGTTTCCTTTGGCGATGCTCCATCCGCCGGTTGATGCGAAACGGTCAGCTCCTTTATATTTCGGGTCTTGCATCGGCCCTTTTTCCAGAACTGGATTTTTGTTTCCTAATCCCAGTGCCCATAATAAATTAAGAAGAAAGCCGGAATTTTGGGCAGTTATAATTATATTTCCGTTATCACTGTCATAAAGCAGTTTTTTATCTTCTTCGCTCAGCCCGCCGCGCTGATCATAGATTGCAATGAGTTTTTGCTCGTCTATCACCCCTGTTTCAGTTAGTCTTTTTCCCAGATCATTCCATCTGACTGGCAGAATAATTCCCTCAGCTGGCAATAATGCCTTTTTAAATTCACTAATTTCCGAATTATCGGCGCTGTTAGCTTGCTCGGATGTATTCGATTTTGTCCCTGAACTCTTTCCTTTTAATATGTTAAAGACACCGATGCCCGCGACGATAACCAATATCAACAAAGTCAAGATCCACAGGAAAAAATATTTTTTCTCATTTAATTTAGGGCTGATTATTTTTTTGTCCATAAAAATTTATATGGTTGTTAAATATTAGTTAGAGTTGTTCAGTTATTGGTATTCCATATTTTTCTTCCATTATTTTCTTCAAAGTGTCTGTATATTGCGTTCCTACTTCCTCAGCAATAGATCGAGCAAAGAATTTAGACAAGAATCTGTTTCCATGCCCTTCCATTATTTCTCCAATGCATTCCCCACAAGGGTGGACTCCATTAACTACATCCTCCAGACAAGAGCATTTTGCGCCATCTCCGTGTTTGGGAGTTTTTTCAATGCAATAAGTGCAGGGTTTTTCTAGACAACAAGCATAATCACCATGTGCTAGCTGTTCTCCTATAATTGCATTTTTTTCTTCAATGAATTCTGTTCTTTTTTCGTTGATATTTTTATTTGAAAATGTATCATTAGTTATGCTTATACTAATAGTTATCAGATATCCAGCTATAATCCCTATTACTATAAGTAAGATTATTTTTATCCACGATTTTTCAATATTTTTCATAATATACTATTGTTTAATTACAAACTTAAGAACTCTGATGCTTGCCCGTCTTTTATGCTGTAAATTTTAAACGGTTCCAACTTGGGCCCGGGCATCCCGGGAGATCCGGATGGCATTTCAGGTAATGCAATTCCATCAATATCCGGTTTTTCTTCCAATAATTTGTTGACTGCTTCAATGGGAACGTGTCCCTCTACAAAATAATCTCCAAAAATGGCAGTATGGCAGCTTTCCATATCGCGCGAGATTTTATGCTCATTTTTTACAGAAGCTGTATCATTAGTGGTAACAGTTTCAATTTTGAGTCCTTGGCTTTTGAGATAGCTTATGTATTTTACACAACATCCGCAAGTAGGTGATTTATAAACTATAACTTTATTTTCTTCATTGCTAGAATTGATTTCAGGGTTACGCTGACTTAAAAAATAAAAGACCAGTGACGCAACTGCTGCAACTATAACTATAATTATTATATTTTTCTTCACAATTATTTATTGAGTAATTTAGAAACTCTCAAAATTTCTTCCACCATTTTTTGTTTTCTCCGTTCATTTTTTGTCTCCATCGCATTAGTAAAACAACCCCTAAGATGACCCTCCATTAACATCTGGTGGGCAGATTTCAACAGTCCGATTACAGCTAAGTTTTGTTGCATAATGTCTATGCAATAATTGCCGTTTTCTACCATCGTTATTATTTTGTCAATATGGCTGCTGGCTTTTTTAAAATTAGTTAGCGATTGTTGTTTCGGGCTACTCTTCATAATTGCGTGGATTTCTTATTAAATAATACATACCTGGGGGGTAGGTACATTAGTAATACTACTAACTGTGAAAAATATGTCAATTTTACCCCCACACCTATATATAAAAACACTGTGTATAATCTTACAATTTAATCTAGACAACAAGGCTTATTTGTTAAAAAATTACGATTATTACTTGCATAGGTGTGGGGGTGTACTGTTTATAACTGCTTTGTTCTATGATATAATCTAAATGCTATGAATAAAGATGAGAAAAAGGAACTAATCTCAACTTTAATCAATCAGCGTAACAATCTGCGAGAGGAGCTGGGTTTTATATATAACCAAGTAACCAAAAACAACAGTTATAGTGCAGAAGAAATACTTAAGAGGTTAGGGAAATTCAGCCAAGACTTGACAGAGCATGTAGATCTGGAAAATGAGGTTCTTTATGTTGAATTATTGAAAAATATGAAAGTCAAAGGAGAGGACACTGCTATGACCGAAGGATTTATTGGAGAGATGAAAAATATAGAAGCAGAGATCAAAGTTTTTTTAGAAATATACAAAGATGTCGCCAGTATTGAATACAACTCCTCAGAATTTGAACATGAATTTTCAAAAGTTAGAAGAACACTGGTTTTAAGGATTGATATGGAAGAATCGGGAATTTTCAAGTATTGGGATCAGAAATAAAAATAAAAAGATTAATAATAAGCGGATAATGCATCTCCTGTTTACGAAAAAAATATTAATCGCCAGATGGCAGTTCAATTTATTTGGAGTGCTGGTTTTGTTTTCCGGAATAGTCATAGGATTTTATCTAACAGTTTCCAATTTTGTCATTCCTAAAATTTTTGCCGATACAGCTACTTCAGTCGCCAAGTACACTGACACGCATTTCAACCAGGGGACATTGGCTAACACGGAAGTTTCGGGAAGCGGAGACGATGCGTTTGTCCAGCTTGATGAGGGAGGAGGGCCGGACGGAACGACTTACCGGAGGGAAATTACGATTGATAATACATCTAATAGCAATACCCTGACTGAATACCAGGTTCTTATTGACGCAATTGACACTGCTACCTTAATATCAGGAGGAAAAATGCAATCTGATTGCGATGATCTGCGATTTACTAATGCTAGCTTTGCAGCATTGGATTATTTCATTGTAGGAGGAACTTGCGATACTTCCGACACGGAAATATGGGTCAAAGTTGATTCAATCGCCGCGTCTTCCAATACGACAATCTATATGTACTACGGCGCTGCGGCTGCTTCTGAAGGACAGGATGAATCGGCTACCTTTAGCTACTCAACGGAAAAAACCATTGCTTATGTTCTTGACAGCAGCGTGGACGATCTTCAAATTATCTCACTGGAAGATGGAAACTCCATTACTCATAACGGAGTGACTAGGTCAATGGATCAATATGATACCAATTCTTTTTCTAGTATTGACCAGTGGGCTCCCGTTACCGCGACGAAATTTTTTAATGCCGATGATTCTTCTGAGGATACCGACTCCCTTGTTCCCGTATCTTGGGCTGGAACTGAGTTTTTAATGTTCAGCCGCAGTCCCAGCACCGATACTTTCTTTGCAATAGCGCCATGGCAGGATGCGACTGTGGATATATACAATGCCGGAACTCTGAAATGCGGAAGCCAGTCAGTTACTTCATCGGGAGCAACACTGTCTTGCGGTATTACAACCGGCCAGGTGAGAATATCCAGTGATTATCCGGTCATTATTTTTTATGAGAAAGGAACTACTGATCCAATGCCTCTTCATCCATCTAGTGCCAGTGAATGGATAGGAAGCGGTTCAAATGTGGAACTTATGTCAAATGCCAGCGGAGCTGATTATCGCTACTTCTTATCATCCGGATCATCTGCGGTTGATCCGGCGGATCTCGGAGCTGACACATATATAGGTCCCGGAGGAGGAGGCTCATTCGGAGCTGGTCCGTCAATTTTAGCTTGGTCGGCGAATGATCCTATTGGAGTGCATCAGTATGCTGATGCTGATGGAGGAGATTCTCATATGTTTCAATTGGTCAGGGATATGGGAACGACTTATGGATCAGCTGTTACCACTGATTATATTTCTATTGCTTCAGATCAGGCATTTAGCTGTACAGTTTATAATACCAGTGGTGGAACTATTGGATCTGGGTCAGGATCTTCATCTAATTCATCGATTTATTTTTTGGGATTTGGAACGGGAGACTCCAATGTCTTCACCGCCAATCCTTGGTATATGACATGTGATAAGCCGGTCTCGGCTCATTATCAGAAAAACGCAGGTTCAGAAGCAACCATTTGGTCGTATCCGATGATGCGCCAATATTCTTATCCCGATCCGTCTTTTAGCACCGGCAGTGAAACGACGGTGATTAACGCTTCTGGAACATGGGAATCCCCGACTGATTCAAATGTAATGGATGTTATCTGGAACGGGGGATGGGGAGACGGAGATGATGTAGATTCTACTGCTTTTTCTGCAACAGTAGCCAATGTCGGGGCTAATTCGTCAGTAACTTTCCAGATGAGAGCGGCCGCTTCTGCCGGAGATCTCTCTTCTGCCAGTTATGCCAATCTTGGAATCGCCACTAGCAACCCCTTTACTAAAACCAAAGGGGAACTGGATGTTTTAAGTATCCCGACCGGAACGGCAGGCAGATATATACAAATTAAGGCCACTCTGGCTTCTTCAGATGGAGTTAGTAATCCGCAACTGGATAATTTTACCATTTATTATATGTCTGATGACACGGCGCCGGAAACCAATGCTTCCAGTGTGGCGATGAAAAAACAGGCCGGGGGAACCGATCTGAATTCTAATGATTGGACCAATGATCCGGCTCCTTACTTTTCCTGGACGGCCGGATCTGATTCTCAAGCAGGACTTAAAGGATATTGTTTGTATCTAGGAATAGATCCAACCGCGCTTTTTAATGCTGGTAGCAGCCTTTTAGGCACTTCTCCGGTCAGTACGGTCGGAACCGACTGCCAGTTCATAATCAATGCCACTTCAATTGATTTTGCCACAACTGCTTACCGCGGAGCTACCTGGCTGACCTCTAGTATTGATACTGATCCCTATTATTTAACTATATGGGCTATAGACCATGCCGGAAATATTTATTCAACTATTGATGCCCAATTCCAGTTTCGTTTTGATAATACTTTGCCGGATAATCCCGCATACATATCCTTTCCGGGAGAATGGATTTCCACCGAAGCAGTCAACATTACATGGCCGACTGCTGGAGAAGATGCAACCAGTGATAGCCACTCTGGAGTGGCCGGCCTTCAATACAGAATAGGAAGCAGCGGAACTTGGTACGGCGACTCCCACTCTGGGGCACAGGATAGTACCGACCTTCTTGCGGATGACGGGCTTTATGCGACTCAAGATCCTCCCGATTATGATGATCTTCAGGAAGGCACTAATGCCTTGTATTTCCGCACTTGGGATACGGCCGGAAACGTTTCCACCACATATACAACCGGAACTATTAAGTTGAACACCAGCGCTCCGTCCGCTCCCCTTAATTTGGATGTCACTCCTTCAACCAGCACAACCAACTCTTACGCATTCTCTTGGGATGCCCCGACTACATATTTTGGGCAAGCCAGCAATATCACTTATTGTTATACAATAAATACGCTTCCTTCCGCGCTTTCCTGCACCTATACTTCCGCTGGCGCAACTTCTCTTTCAGCGGATGCTTTTGCCAATCAACCGGGTGCTAATACCCTTTATCTTGTTGCCAAAGATGAAGCAGCTAATATTAATTACGACGTCTATGTATCAGTAGAATTTACTTATTCTGGAACTGCGCCGGGAATACCAAGGAGCGTTGATGTGGCGGATATATCAATTAAGGCTACATCAAACTGGAAACTGGCTTTATCCTGGGAAGAGCCATCAAGTGTGGGAGCCGGAGTGGAAAATTATAACATATACAGATCTGCCACTAATACGACGTGTTCTTCCAGTTTCGCTTCTTTTGCCGAATTAGGATCAACTGCCGGTACATCATATTCAGATACAGGACTTTCTCAGCAGACATATTATTATTGCGTCAAAGCCTGTGACAGCGCCAACAACTGTTCAGCTGTCTCTTCTACTGCGTCGGGATACCCTGATGGAAAATTTACCGAAGCGGCTGAACTTACTTCTGATCCTTCAGTTGATGGTATTACTACTCAAAGAGCCGCCATAGAATGGTCAACAGACCGAACTGCAGATTCCAAGGTGTCTTACGGGAAAAAATCCGGGGATTATTATGATGAAGAGCCTTCTACTTCTGATCAGGTAACCAGCCACGAGATCAACCTTACTAATTTATCGCCCGGAACCAGGTACTATTACAAAGCCAAATGGACCGACGAAGATGGAAATACAGGAACAAGCGACGAAGAAAGCTTCAGGACAGATTACGCGCCTACGGTGCAGGATGTTGAAGTAACAAGTGTCGGAATTTCCAGTGCGGTTATAAAATTTACTACCGACGGAGCCAATGAAGCCAAGATATATTATGGAGAGTCAACGTCTTTCGGCGGTTTGTCGGAAATTTCAACCTCTACTTCAAAATCCACCTATGTAGTAACTCTTAGTGGCCTTAAGGATGGCACAAAATATTATTACAAAATCAATACTTATGACGCGGAGGATGATGAGTACGATGGGACAACGCTTGATTTTACCACTCTGCCCCGCCCTAAAATTTCCAATGTCCGCGTACAGCAGGCCAGAGGAGCAGCTCAGCCGACTATTCTTGTTTCCTGGGATACCAATACTGAAATATCATCTATTGTTACTTATTATCCGGATGGGGATTCCAGCCGATCAAGAGACGAAGTCGATGTCACCCTTGTGTCTGGTGAACATAAGACAACTATCCGAGGATTGCTTCCCCATACGGATTACATAGTTGTTGTTAAGGGAAGAGATATAATAGGCAATGAAGCCGTGAGCGATACACACAAGCTTACGACTGCCACTGATACCCGTCCTCCTCAGATATCCAGCCTTCAAGTAGAAGGATCTGGCGTTTTCGGAAGTCCCACTGAAGATGCGGTTACCCAGTTAGTTGTTACTTGGGATACAGATGAACCGGCTACCAGCCAGGTGGAATTCGGAGAAGGAACTGGCGATTCCTACGCTCAAAAAACACAAGAGGATGCCAATTTCACCAGCAATCACTTGGTTATCGTTTCTAATCTTACTCCATCAAAAGTTTATCATTTACGCGCAATATCCAAGGATGAAGCCAACAATGATTCAAGATCTATTGACACCGTGACTATAACTCCTAAGATCGCTGATAACGCATTCGATCTTGTAATTGGAAATCTTAAGGAAGTATTTGGATTTCTGAAGAGATTATAACAAGCAATAAAATATTTATGGAAAACCACCAGCCGGTTATCGAAGTAAATAGTGTTTGCAAGTCATTCTCTGTCGGTTCACAGGATGTTCCGGTTCTGAAGAATGTCTCCGTTACCATTAAAGACGGCGATTTTGCTATTATTTTCGGCCCTTCCGGCTGTGGCAAGTCCACATTACTTCATACCATTTTAGGACTGGAGGATCCCAATGAAGGAAATGTGGTTCTTTTTGGACACAATCTTTATGAGGGAACAAACGAGGACGACAGGGCTATTTTTCGGAAACAGCTTATCGGAATGGTTTTTCAGCAATCAAACTGGATAAAGGCTTTGGATGTCAAGGAAAATGTGGCATTTCCCCTAACGCTCCTCGGGATAGAAAATACTATTGCTCAAGAAAAAGCACTGGAAATGCTGAGACAGGTTGGGATGGTTGAGTGGGCGGACTATATTCCTACCGAGTTGTCTTTCGGGCAGCAACAGCGCGTCTCCCTGGCCAGGTCCCTTATCCACAACCCGGAAGTCATTATTGCTGATGAGCCTACGGGGAACCTTGATTATGAATCAGGCCAGCAAATGATGCAGCTTCTCGGTGATTTAAACAAGCAGCACGGAAAAACCATTATTATGGTAACTCACGATTTCGCGTATCTACATTTTGCTAACTATCTCATTCAAATATTTGACGGGGAAGTTGTAAAAACCTACGGGTCAAAAGAGAAAAGTAAATTATTAAAAGAATTAGTTTACAAGCGCGGACTTTATAATAAAGATACCAATAAAAGCAAATGATAAAAAAACTGCTTACAAGAATTTATGATAATTTCGCAAAGTCTGTATGGTATACAAGCACTTTTGTTTTAATGTTAATTGTGTATTTACTTGCTTCGGTTATCAGGTTTTTGGGAAAATTTACCCCGCAGATTATGAGGGATAAATTAAAAGGGCCTCTTAATAATTTACATGTTCATATTTTAAAGTTTAGCCGGCATAGCAAAAACACTATTAACAGAGTTAATCTTATTGAATTGGCCATCAAGAGCATGAACTTTAAGCGTTCCAGGTCAATAATCACCATCGGCGGTATGGCGGTGGGAATTGGCGCTATAGTATTTCTTGTTTCTCTGGGCTATGGACTTCAGAAACTCGTAATTTCTCGTGTTGCTAAGCTTAATGAAATGAGACAGGTAAATATTGTTTCCCAGACAGGATCGCAAATAAAAATTAATGACAAATCGCTAGCCAAGTTCAGAGGCATAAGCGATGTTGAGGCGGTGCTTCCTGTTATTGCTGTGGTGGGAAAAGTTGATTTCCAAGGATCTGTTTCTGATATGGCGGTTTACGGCGTCACATCCGATTACCTCAGGCAGTCTGCTATCCAGCCGGTCCGGGGAGATATTTTTGAAAGCAATGATATAGTCGCCGAGGTATTCGGACAAGTCAGTGAATTGGAAGAAGTTGCAAGAGGGGATGAAAAAAAGGTGGGTGAAAAAGCAAGAGAAGAAATCAATTTCAGCATTTATCCGGGAGAATGGGTAAGAGTAAGAGAAGGACCAGATACAAATTCGGAAACATTAGGATACACCAAGAGAACTGAGGATCTGCACTTGGGAAGCGAAGTTTGGGGCAGTCCCTACGCCTCCGATAATGATAACGGAAAAATTTTGGTAGGTGAGGATAAAAAAATGGGTAAGTGGATTAAGTCTTTGGTCTATCTCTGGAACCGCCAGTCTTGCGATGTTAATGAAGCGGATTGCGAAGAAGGGAAGTACCTGACCATTAAAGATGAAAACGCGTATCATGCTCAAGAAAGCGGATATATAGCAGAAACAGACCTGGTTAATATTAGCGGATCGTCAGCAGTATTGGGCGTTTCCGATGATGATAGTGATCTGGCTGATACTTCCGTCGATTGGGTGGAGATTCCTGCTGAATCAGAATCATCCCAGGCGGCAAAAACGAAAATTGTGGTATTACCCCCTTCTGCCAAGAAAGAAGCGGTGGTAAACAGGACTATGTTGAAAGTGCTAGGCATTGACGAAGGAAATGCGGTAGGAGAGAAGTTTAACACCTCTTTCGTGGTGACAGGCGATCTGTTATTTGATGGCGGAGACAAGATAGAATCGGAATTTGCTGAATATGTAATTGTCGGGGTAATACCGGGAGACAAGACTCCGGTATTCTATGTTCCTTTTGTAGACTTGCGTTCTTTGGGTATAGCCAATTACTCACAAGTAACGGTGGTATTAACTAGCCAGAAAGAAGTAAGCGATGTAAGAGGAAAGATTGAAGCTATGGGATTTGCGACTTCTTCCGTGGTGGATACGGTCAAGCAAATCAACAGCTTGTTTGCGACCGTAAGAATAATACTCGCATTATTGGGCACCGTGGCGCTGTCCGTGGCGGCGTTGGGAATGTTCAATACCCTTACCGTGTCTTTGCTTGAACGCACCAGAGAAGTCGGTCTGATGAAAGCTATGGGAATGAGATCCTCGGAAGTAAGGGAGTTGTTTCTGACCGAGTCAATGATAATGGGATTTTTTGGCGGAGTCATCGGCATAATCATCGGATTCATAGGCGGCAAGCTCGTCAGTTTAATATTATCGGCCTTCGCTTTATTTAAGGGAGTCGGGTTTGTAAATGTGTCGCACATCCCTGCGTTATTTGTGTTTCTAATTCTATTCCTTGCTCTAATTGTTGGAATAGGGACGGGCATTTATCCGGCAAAACGGGCAACAAAGATATCAGCGCTTGATGCTTTACGCTACGAATAGATTTTTGCAAATAGTATTTATTTAAGGTAAAGTTTAGTTATATATGACTGAAAAACAAAAGAAAATTCTAATTATTGAAGATGAGGGTCCTATAGCAAGAATGCTTAATTTGAAATTCCACAACATTGGTTTTAATGCCCAGATGGTGCATGACGGAAAAGAGGCACTCGATATATTGAAGAAAAACCATTTTGATTTAATATTACTGGATTTGCTTTTGCCGAAAGTAGATGGGTTTGAAATTTTGAAAAAATTAAAAAAAATGAAAATCAACACACCAGTAATAGTTTCTTCCAATCTTAGTGAGAAGAATTTTATTGATGAAGCCAAAAAGTTGGGAGCGGTGGATTATTTTATTAAAGCTGAAACCCCTATGGCAAAAGTCGTTGAAAAATCCATCAAATTCTTAAAAGTTAGCCCCGCATAAGCTTTATTTAATAATTTATCCCATATGCTATAATAGAATAAGTTATAATATTTAAGTATAATAAAATGACTACAGATAAAAAAATTCTAATTGTTGAAGATGACCATAAATTATCCCAAATGCTGCTGGATATGTTTGCTGCAGAAGGAATAGGAGTGATGAGGGCCAGTAATGGCGAAGAGGGGCTAGCCATTGCCACGGAAGAACATCCGGACATTATCTTGCTGGACATTATTCTTCCCAAGATGGACGGAATAACTATGCTTAATAAATTAAGGGAAGATGAATGGGGTAAGAGTGCTGATGTTATCATGCTTACCAACTTAAGTACTGCCGAAGATGTGCATAAAGCAACGGAAGCTGGCGCTTATGACTATCTGATTAAATCTGACTGGAAAATGGCAGATGTGGTAAAAAAAGTGAAAGACAAACTGGGAATGTCTGAATAAATTATTGATATTAGAAAATCCCTCGCCTAGGCGGGGGATTTTTTTTGTTTGATTTAAAAAATTTAATGGGGTAGGATGGAAGCAGATAATTTCCTGCAACTTAACAATAAAATCAAAAACGAAAAGGAGGCAAAGATGAAGAGGACAACAAAAATATTATTACTTGTCTTACTGGCCTGTCTTTATGTGCTAATAAGCAATATTATGACAGCAAGAGACTCTGTGCCTTTGCCTGTAATAGGAGATTTCTCGGCGATTCAAGCAGGGAAAGAGATTAAGTTGGAATTTTCTTTTCGTAACATAGTCGGCGGAATTGAATATGCTGAGGCCGTTTTGGAGACAAAAGTAACAAAAAAAGATGGCACCAATCCGCATTATGGAGTACGTCAAGCTATGCTGTACCAGTGGATTGATTACAACATCGTTAACGTTAATGATGATCCGACAAGGGGAACGTTTGAATTCGTGGTTCTTACCATCCCTTATAATTCCAGATTAATAGAAAATGGCGACATCATTACATTCACCATCCGTCTTACAGATGAATTTGGCGGAGAAAGCAACAAAGTTGAATGTATGCTACATCTTTCAAGCAAAATTTGGATTTAAATTGTAAAATACAATAAAGAAGAAGTAAATAATCAAAAATCGGGGAACATTTTAACAAATGTTCCCTTTTTTTATTTGATTTAAAGATTTTAATGAGGTAGGATTGAATTATGAATGGAGAAAAAGAACAGAAATATTTTGCTGTATTTGCCAAAGAGCCAGGATCTATGACACTGCCCCGGGGAGAAGTTTTTATTGCTGAAAATGAAGATGATGCGATTGAAAAAATGAAAAATACGCTGGGAAGGGAGACGTTAGCGCAATCTCCGAAAATTGAATTTGAAACTAAACAAATTTCCGAAAGGGAGTATAATCAGGAGCTTGCAATGAGAAAAATTAATATTGAGAAAAATAAGGAAGAAGGAAGGCGAAACAGCGAGTTTCAAAAATGGCACGAAGGGAAGAACAGATAGTTTTAAAAATATATATTTACGATAATACAAAAACCCCGCTGAGGCGGGGTTTTTAATGAAACTTATACTAGCATAAAAATAGGAATCATAAACTTGATTTTCAGATTTGGCAGGAGTAAAGTAAAAGGAATCTGAGATAAAAATTATGAAAAAAATTGACCCTGATGATCCAAATCTTTTTGATCCAGACAAGGAGCATAAAGAGCCAACCAAAGGCGAGATAATTTTGCGATATATTCGCATAGTGGTCGCCCTTGTTGTAATCGTAGGGCTTCTTTATATTTCAGGAGTGTATCAGTTATTTCTATACCAACGGACACCGGACAGCGTTACTCAGAAGGAAGTAGAGAACAGACTCGATGCTGAATTAGTCGCGCTTCCTTTGCGGGTTTTTGTATTTGTAAATGACGAGTCAGGCTCTAAAAGATCAGAAGAAGATGTGAGGCGGCTGGTTGAAAATACGTCAAAGATATGGGAGCAGGCAGGGATTGAATTGGACATAGAAGAAATTATTTTTCTTGAATTAAGTGACGAAGAGATTAATGCATTTCTGCATGATCCCGGTGCTTTTGTAGCCAATATCCGTGATTACCATAATCACCGCATTAATGTTTTTTTAAAAGAAACACTTATGGGTCTGAATGGAATCGCATTTGTCGGTTTAGGAGTTGTTACTGTGGCTGATTTAACTACCAGCTATGATTTCAGGGTTCTTGCCCATGAAATCGGACATGTCTTCGGCCTGGGCCATGTGCCAAACGATGAAGGGCGCTTAATGTCCCAAGGCGCTGATGGATTTAACCTGACACTTGAAGAAATTGTGCAAGCGCGCCAAACAGTCTTGAATTTTATGCACATACAAAATAATTAACTCCCCCTAAGACGCTTTTATATTTGGGAAAAGGAGAATATAATGAAAGCATAACATCGTTCAGGCTTGCCTACTCGCCTCGATTCGGCGAAGCGGGCCTCTGTGCAAGAGCTCAATACGCATTTAACTCCTACACAGACTCAAATACAAAAAACAATCATTTGCTGACGGCCGTCAGAAGATGATATAGTAAAATTATGTATAGATTCGGATCGGCACAAAAAAAGATTCTTTTGGCGCTTATGGGTGGAGTAGCAATGGGATTATCTTCGTCGCCTAGACAGTATTTTAGGACTTTTCGAAAATTGCGGAAGGATTGGGGAAAAATAAATAGGCAAAATTTTAATCGCTCCATTCGCCGACTTTCTCAAGAAAAATTAATTAAAGAGAAAACGCTCCCTGGCGGTTCTTTCAAGTTAATTCTTACTAAAGAAGGAAAACGACAAGCCAAGCTACTTAGTTTGGTGGGTAATTCTATAAATCTTAAAAAGCCTAAACGCTGGGATAAGAAATGGAGAATAGTACTTTTTGATATTCCTGAAAAAGATCGATTTTTTCGTAACATTTTGCGCGAACATCTTCGAGCACTCAAATTTCTTAAGCTTCAGCACAGTGTTTTTGTTTCTCCATATCCTTTCGAGAAACCCATTTTAGAATTAATTGCTCTTTATTCGGCTGGGCCTTATGTGCGGGTAATTACAGCTACCAAAATTGATAATGAAACAAAACTTAAAAGGCGCTTTTTTAAAACTACTTAAGGCATCATCTTCTGACGGCCGTCAGAAGATGATTGTAGATATGTGCAGGAGCTTAATACGTATTAAGCTCCTGCACCGCGGGTCTGCATAAATTAAAAAAGGTCTGTGATAATTCACAGACCTTTTTATTTTTCTTATTCTTTTTCCAGATCCCATATTTCTTTTGGTGCGCCATCTTCTTTTGTAAGTAGCGCAATCGGAATACGAGCGGGAACGCCTATCCAATGTCCATAAAGGCCACCGGTCAAATGAATCAGAACCGATCCATTGCCACCCTCTCTGGGAAGGGATAATACTCTATCTCCGTTGGCAAGAATATCACCTATTTGCAGAGTGCAGGGCTGGGCAATCCGCTTGGTCCTCAGAAGATTGTGGCCACCGCCATGGTGACGTAAATATTTCTCAAATCCATGAGTCTCGCTTGTGTATGCTGGATGCAGGGGTATTCCGGGTGGGTTACCATTCATTACTATACCTCCTTTTTTATAATATTTACTATTAGGTATTGATTGAAAAAGCATAACGTTAGCATGCTCTTTTGTCAATTTTTTAATTCTACATATGGATTGACAGAAACATAGCTGGGGTGCTATGCTTTCTTATCAGTTAACTTAACAAAAAATTTTAAGGGGGTATGAAATGATAAAGGGAATAAAAATACAAAGAAAAATGGGGCAAGAGTTTGAAGGCGGATATTCCCGCATTCGCGTAATCCATGGACAAAGAAAAGGTCAAACTCCGCGGTACATCATAAGGTGCGGATGTTGTAGAGCTCCCAGGCTTGATATTCATTACGATGAAGATGGTCAGGGTCTTGAGATAAACGGCATTAACGGCTCTATTAAAAACTGGAGTGATATCCTACTCCCTCTTCTTGGCATTGCGCCGGACAAAAAAAGGAGGTGAACAGGCACGGTGATTAATTTATCAGCGAGCGATATAAAAGAAATGATTGTGAGCATAGTCAATGATAATGTTTTTGAGCGTTATCGTTGCCACGAAATAATGCGGCTGCTAAAATCCGAGCTTTCCGGGAGGAATATCAAGGCGGAAGTCAAAGACGGACAAGCATTCTACCTCTTCTCGACATTTTTCAAGGAAGCACGAAGGGGAAACTGCGATCTATTTCTTCCAATCGCATCTAATGAAGATGAAGTTGTAAGGACTGTAAGATTGATTGCCAAGTTAGCAAGAAAAGGAAGCCTTAGGCAGAACATGTTCTGGCGGATCCCTATCCAGCACTCCTGGATAATATTACCGGAAAAAAAATACTTAATTGATTACCACAAAAGTATTACTCCGGATTCGTCTTCCGATTTGCGTACGCTTCAGAGATTCCCAATACTCAAGGGAATCGGAGTAAGTAAATTGATGAGGATAGTGCCAATCAAAAAACTATTCTCCGAGTCGGCCTATTTGGTCCGAGATGTTATTTACTGGGAGACTGCAATTCAGCGTGGTAATACGATTTATTATCCGAAAACGAACTATTCTACTAAGTTGCGCCATGCGGAACAAACTTGAAAGCGGTGAGGTTAAAAACCAATATCCGCTTTTTTATTTGTGCAGGAGCTTGCTCCTGCACGGGATTAAAATCATTGACAGGAAGTGAATTACGTGATAGCGTGTACTATCAACGACTGTTATTTTAAATATAAATATTTCAAACAAACAAAGAAAGGGAGGGTTGATTATGAAACAGGAGATCGGAAAAAGAAAAGTAGGAAGGTATAGTCGTTTGCCGGAAGGCGGTGTAAATATTTTCGCGGAAGTGAAGGCAATGCGCAAGGCTGCCGAGGCGGGAGGGACTGAAATATGGAATCTTTCCATCGGCCAGCCCGTTGGCTCGGCATTGCTAATTGCCAGATTCATGAATGTTCTGGCAACAATGCTCGATAACGAAGACGTTCATGGATATCAGGACAATGGAGCGCCTGGCGTGACAGCATTTTTTAAAGCACTTCGTAAAAGCCATATCCCGATTGCGAAAATTGCTAATCGTATAAGTGGAGCTGCCACCATTCTTCCGTCTAATACAGTGAGAGAGGGAATAGATCTTCTTTCCTTTCTGCTTGGGGTAATGAGTATCGATACAGACAAAGAAAGTCAATGGGCGAAAGAATGTCCTGATTTCGCCGAAGAGTTTGTTCAGCACCATGTGCGAATCGGTTTACCAGATGCAAATGTTAAATACCTTCCCCTGCCGGGAACCAAGCCTGCTTTTGAATACATAATACTGGCTTGTCGCAACAGTTTTGGTGACAACATGGAAGTTATGAGTATGTCGGAGCCAGGGTATCCAACACCGGCGACAATGTGTGAGTATTTAGGTATTCCGCATAAAACGTTTCCCTTAACGGCAGAGAACCAGTTTCTTCCCACTGATCATTTGGAAGTATGCGACTTAATGATGATGAATTATCCCAATAATCCGTCGGGACAGATTGCGACACTGGAATTCTGGTATATGATATGCGACTTCTGTGAAAAAAACGGAATCCGGCTGTTCAACGATGCGGCTTATGCAAAGCTGGCGCCTGAAGAAAACGTGCTTTTATCTGAAGTTGCTGTTGACTATCCCGACCTTTCTTGGGCAGAATCGTATTCATCTTCCAAGATGGGATGTAACCTTACCGGACACCGGGTAGGGGCGGTAGTTGGTTCTACTGATTTCGTTGGTGACATCGCAACCATCAAGGGGAACTGTGATTCGGGATTTTATGCTCCGGCGGCTGTCGGTGTGCTAGCGGTTTTACGCTATGCACCGGAAAAAATCAAGGAATACTGGCAGACATTCCAGCGGCGCCAAGAATTATTTTTTGGAATCGCAACGAAATATGGTATGCAGCCGGTTGTTAAGCCCAAGTCCACCTTTTTCAACTGGTGGGAACTTCCAAAGAAAGCTTTTGGAGTCAACATCGAAGACTCTAAGCATTTCAATGAGTTGGTGATCAGCAATACCGGCCTGATAGGCGTGCATCTGCATCCGGAGTGTATTCGTTATGCGGTCGTGGAGGATATCGAAACTCCCGAGTTTATCGCTGCTATCGAATCCGGATTCGAAAAAGCAGACGTAAAATACTAAAAGCTTTAAAACTAAGCCGTAGTCTCTTATTACAGAGACTACGGCTTTTTGTTTTATTCACGTTGCGGCGCAAATTAAAAAGGGCCATTCATATGAATGGCCCTTGTCCTAGAAATATAGGTCCTCTTTCTTCATTCCCTTTTGGGAACGGGGAGAGGTAATTTCCTCTAATGCTCCTGACCCCTTTTAAACAGAGCACTTACGAGACACTGATTGATAAACTTTTGAGACTCTATTTGCTTCCTATTATACATATCTAATCCTGTTTGTCAATCTGATGTGCTATAATGAAAATATGGAAAAAATCACGCTAACACTGGATGCGCTCGGAACGATACTTATTGCCTTTGCGGCGTTGCGGGTACATTACCGTGTTTTAAATGAACATAAAATAGACAAGAAAGTGTTTAAAGCTATGAAAAGGGAACGGTTAATCGGAATAACAGGCGTCACTCTAGTTTTAATTGGCTATTTAATACAAATCATATAAAAAAACAAATAGAGCTTCAGGATAAAAAAATTAATTATACATTGAGAACTAGCAGGCGCGCCAAGAGAATGCGCCTGTCTATTTATTGCGACGGAAATTTAGTGGCTACCCGCCCGCAAGGGTTAAGCGAGAATTCGGTTGAAAGATTTATTATTCAAAAAGCCAATTGGATTTTATCGAAACTGGAACATTTCAAAAAATTCAAAGGCAACTTCTTTTTCAGAAATAATAAGGCAGAATATTTGAAGCATAAAGAGGAGGCCAGGAAATTTATTGGTAACCGGATTGAACATTTCAATAATTTTTATAATTTCCAATTCAATAGAATTAATATCAGAAATCAGAAAACCAGATGGGGAAGCTGTTCCAAAAAAGGAAATTTAAACTTTAATTACAAAGTGGCATTACTGCCGGCAAGAATAGCAGACTATATTATCGTTCACGAATTATGCCATTTAAAGGAATTCAATCATTCCAAGGAATTTTGGGATTTGGTATCCAGGACAGCTCCTGACCATAGAGATATAAGAAAAGAATTGAGAAATAGCCGATTAAATCTTCATTAATATTTCAAATCTAACAACGATAATAAAAAAGCCGTCTGATATTTTTCAGACGGCTTAAGGTTCTATAGTTACTTTTGTATTCACTTCAATCAGCGGGTAAAATTCCAGCATATCTTCTATTCTCATTCCAACACATCCGTTTGATATTGCCTTTCCGATCGTGTCAGTATGATTGGTTGAGTGGATGCTGTATTTGTCCGTATCATAGCCATTAATTCGGAATCCCAACGATCTCATTTTGTTACGAGGCACTTTAATTGTCTTCCCGCTACCTAACGTAACATACTTAATAACTTTTCCCTTATTTGGAGGGTCTATATATCTAAAGACAGGGCGTTTCCTTTTCTCATAAATATATCCATCACCTGTTGGAGTAGGAGTTGGTTTTTTCCCGACTCTCACATCATACTTCTTGATCAATGTCCCAGCATCATAAAATTCCAGAGTCTTGTCTTTGAGTTTAATAACAATCATCTTTTCAGCAGAACAGGTTGATGCAGATATATGAAGCATTAGAAATAAGAATAACAAAATGCTGACTCTTAATGCCTTTAACACTTCTCACCTCCTTTATTTATTTTTAAGTTACTAGTTAGTATGGTCGGCGCTAAGAATTTCAAAGCTTTTCTGAATTATAATTCTTTATTGCTTCTTTGACCAGTTTCTCAACATTCAAATTCTTTTCCGCTTCTTTTACTTCGGTTAATTTGGCTCTGGTTTCCGGATGTTTGGGAATAAAGCGGGTACAGCAATCTTCATGGGGAAGGATGGAAGTTTCATAAGTCCCGATCTCTTTGGCTTTATTTATAATTTCTTCTTTATCAAACCCAATTAGTGGGCGAAGAACGGGTATATATACCCCCACACCAATTCTATTATTTTTATCGGTAGTAGTTTTTTTATTAAGTAAGCTTTTATTAACTAAATTGGTGTGGGGGTGAACAGCATCTTCTATTACCGCTATATTTTCCAATGTCTGCGAGGCCACCTGTCCCACCGCCTCTCCGGTAACAAGAACTAAATACTTTTCTTTATTAGCAATAGCTTCGGCAATTTTCAGCATCACTCTTCGGTAGAATATAACCCTTAACTTAGGAGGAGTCTGCGCCATGATTTCTTTCTGGATTTCAGTAAATGGAATTATAAATATTTTTGAATTCAGCTGAAACTTGTTTATGATTTTTGCCAGCTCCTTGACCTTACCTACCGAAGCCGGAGAAGTAGAGTGAAAATGAATAAAATCAGTTCTAACTCCTCTCTTAAGCATATAGTAAGCGGCGACCGGCGAATCAATTCCTCCAGAAAGAAGCACTAAGGCTTTCCCACTGGTTCCCACTGGCATTCCTCCCGGACCGTCTATTTTTTCTAAATAAATAAACGCTTGCTTATCCACTATTTCAATGAAGCAATTAATATCTGGATTTTTGAGATTTACCCTGTTAAATTGTTTTGCACCGCTTCTGGCGAATTTAACAGGGCGAACATCCTTTTCTAATTTTTTACAAATGTAATCTCCTACTTTTTCATTAACCTGCTGGGAAGTAAGAGGATAGTTTTTTTCTGACCGCTGAGTTGTAACTCTAAAAGTCTTGAACTTTTCATTTTTAATAAGATTCCAGCAATCTTCCTGAAGTATTTTTATGTCCTGTTTTGATTCAATGGCGAAAGAAAAATTAGCAATACCGAAGATGTTTTTTAATATTAGTTCAAATTTGCTTTTCATCTGCTCTTTATTCGTGAGTCTTATGATTATTCGGCCGGAAATGCGTTTTACCCCCACACCAATATTAGCAGTGACCTTACTATGTTTATAATCAAGACTGTTGCGTGAATTAATTTTTGAGCTTTTTATTATTTTAGAATTAGTGCGGGGGCGTGCATGTTCAAATCCATTAGAGATATCTCTATCCAACTTATTTTTGATATTATCAACCAGCATTTTCTCGAAATAATCCCGATTTCCTCCCTTGATGCCTATTTCGTTATAGTGGCAGATGATGTGTGTATGATGTATCATGTATAAAGTATTATGTATTATGGAGTGAGGTAATGTCAATTCATCCCCACGCCAATATTTACGACAAACTAAAAATAGCAGTAAACTTCACTAGTATTGGTGTGGGGACAGGGAAGAAATATTTATAGAGTGTAGTTGTATATTTATTACGTGTGCTTAATGCTAAAATTAGAAAAATGGTTTACGAAGCAAAAAATTTGGACAATCTTTTGGGGACAGAGGGGTTCAGTGATCAGTCATTGCAGAACCACTTTACTTTATATCAGGGATATGTAGCTAACACCAACAAGCTAACCGAAAAACTGGAGGAATATTTAAAAGAGGGGAAAACTGGCGATTCAGAGTACGCAGAGTTAAAGCGCCGATTTGGGTGGGAATTTAACGGAATGCGCCTGCATGAGAATTATTTTGGAAATCTGACCAAGGGAGGCAAGGAGCTGGATAAGGATTCTAATCTTCGCGATAAAATCGTAGAGGACTTCGGTTCTTATGAAAACTGGGAAAAGGATTTTAAAGCCTTAGGGGCAATGCGCGGCATTGGCTGGGCAGTTTTATATTGCGATTGCCAAAATGACAAACTCTTCAATGTCTGGATTAACGAACACGACTTGGGCCATTTGGCAGGTGCAATTCCGGTTTTGGTTATGGATGTTTTTGAACATGCTTTTATACCGGATTATGGATTAAAGAAAGCTGACTATATTGAAGCGTTTTTTAAAGCCATTGACTGGGATGTTGCTGAGGAAAGATTTGATAATGCTTAATAATTGATTTGATAAAAAAAAATGAAGAAAACAATCGAGAATTTAGCTAAGGCCTTCATTGGTGAATCCCAAGCTAGGAATCGTTACACTTTTTATGCCAAAGTTGCCAGAAAGGAAGGCTACGAGCAGATTGGCGGAATTTTTGCCGAAACAGCCGACCAAGAGAAAGAACATGCCAAGCGGCTATTCGAACATATCAACGAATTAAAAAAAGAAAGCGATGAGAATTTAGATGAAATAAAGGTAGAAGTAGCTGCTCCAACAGTTTACGATACCACTGTAGAAAATCTTAAAGCATCAATCGCCGGAGAAAATTATGAATACACAGAGATGTATCCAGAATTTGCTGATGAAGCAGAGAAAAAAGGGCTAGACAAGATTGCAGTTCGATTGCGGTCAATTGCCAAAGCCGAGGAGCATCATGAGGAAAGATATAAAAAACTACTAGCTGTCTTGGAAGGGGGATCAGTATTTAAAAAAGATAAAGAAGTAATCTGGATTTGCAGGGAGTGCGGGTATCAGCATGTAGGCAAAGAACCACTGGAAAAATGTCCGTCTTGCGATCATGAAAAAAGTTTTTCTCAGGTTAAGTGCGAAGAGTATTAATCAAAAACTTTGTTACAAATAAAAGAAACCCCTCAAGGGGTTTCTTTTTATGAGCGGGATACCAGAATCGAACTGGCGTCCTCTGCTTGGAAGGCAGATATAATAGCCACTATACGAATCCCGCCTGTGCTCCGCTCCGGCGAGGCAAGCCCGCTTAGCGAATAAAACACTAAACATCATTATACCTAAAAATCAGCCTTTGTCTAGGGGGATGAATTGATATAAAGTAAATATTATCCCTAATAATTGTATTAAGTACTAATGGCACATCCTATCAAAACGTGGAAAGGAATAATAATTGTGTTGTCAGTTGCAATATTTACAACTGCTATTTTGATTGACTTTACTTCAAGCTTTTCAGTTGATGACGAAACAAAATATGTTCCCATAGTGATAAGATTATATAAAAAGGTGCTCCCTGATCCATTGCCCCCACCCCCGCCTCCATCAATGGAAAAGATGAAAACCAAAGGATGCGTGGCTGACGGATTTCTTACCAGTTATGGGGGAAGAACAAATGAAAACGCTAAACTGATTAATCGATCGGAATGCTATTATCTCCATCGGGCCATTGAAACTTGGCTGGAGCCGCCTGATTTTAAAAAGGCCAAAAAAATCAAAAAGAAAATCAAAAAGAAAGATATCGTTTATGGAATGTTCATTGCCGAAGCTATTGATGTGAAAGATAATTATTATTATCCGGCTGAAAAACGGGAATTTGAATTTGACGAGATGTGCCGCGGGCACAGCAAGAATTTCTGGGGGGAGCATACCTGCATTCCGTCTTTCAAAAAAGAAGAATACAGGAAATACTTAAGATACATCACCGAACAGGCCATAGACATGGGCATCCAGAGTTTTTTATTCGGTCAAATTTTTTATCAGGAAAGAAGCGATCTTTCTAATCCTATAATTCCGGAAATAATCCGGGAAATGAGAGAGTACGCTGACTTTAAAAATACAGAAATTGTAATTGGCGCCCAAACGAATGATATTGATAACCCGGAATACTTAAAACTTTTTGATTACATTGAAGGCGGCGTGGGCATAGATGGCAGCGGAAATATAGAGGACGGTCCTTGCCATTCTCACTGGTGGCAGCAGGAAGGTGATTGGTGTTGGGCGCTTATCTGGCACGAAAGATTTTCTTCCAAAGCCAATAATGTCCTACTTCATCTTGATTGGAGTGCCAAGTCCGGGGATGATATGAGTATTTTTGTTAATATGAACAAAGATACCAGGACTAAAACATTACGCAGTCTGCATAAATTTTTTACTTCTCGCGATATGGGATTTTTAATGCCGATAACGACGCCACTACCAAAATACAATGGGGGATGCCACGGTAAATATGAAAGGTTTTATTCTGCGGATAGAAAGTATTCCTGTCAAGACGAAGATGTTATCAATGAGGCACTTCGCTAATAAAAGTGTTCAGTAACTTGTTACTGAACAAGTTCATTGCTTCAATTTAATAAGTATGAGAAAGTATGATTGATGATTAAAAATATTCTTTCTAAAAAATTATTAATTGTTATCATCTTTCTTGCAGGAGCAAGTATTTTTTATTTTGTTTTTAAGGATACGAAAAAGATAGCGATTAAGAATGCGGGTATGCAAAATATACAACAGGAAGAAAGTGATATAGAAGTGACCGCTAAAAATAAGGAGGTTGAAGATATAATAAGCAATACAGAAGAAGCCGAAATTATTGATGCACCAATAGTTACTGAAAATGAAACTGAAGAAGATAAAGAAAAAGAAATTATTGAGGAAGGCGTGGGCGCGCCCGACATTATTAATAAACTTGTTTCTTGGGGATATCAGTCAGCCAGTAACCGCTCTATTGATACAATTGTAATTCATTCTTCTTATAATGCTCTAGGTAATGATCCTTATGATTTGGACGGGCTTATTAATGAATATAAACAATATGGGGTAGCCACTCATTATTTAATAGACAGAAAGGGAAAAATATATCAATTGGTGCAAGATAAGAACATCGCTTATCACGCCGGAGTGAGCAGTGTTTCTGATGGAAGAACAGATGTTAATAATTTTTCCATCGGTATAGAATTAATAAACACGAAGACTGACGAATATACTTCAAATCAATATGAAACACTAAATGAACTAATAAATTACTTAAAATTGAAATATTCCATTAAGTATACATTAGGCCACGATCAAATTGCTCCAGGAAGAAAAGACGATCCGTGGAACTTTGATTGGAATAAAATAGAATAATCCGAATGATTCGAATCTAAACTCGAATGTCTCGAATAATATGACATTGGTAAAAAACAAAAATATATATTATCCAAAATTATCCTATAAGTTGACTGGTTTGTTTTTCAAAGTGCATAATGAATTAGGCAGGTCTATGTCTGAGAGACAGTATTGTGATGCTTTTGAAAAGCATTTAAAAGAAAACAATGTTGAATATCAAAGAGAAAAAGAAATTAATAAAATCTTTAGCAACGTTAATTCAAGAGGGAATATCCCGGATTTTATTATAGACCAAAAAATAATTGTGGATTTTAAGGCTAAGAGATTAATCACAAAAGAAGATTTTTATCAGATGATGAGATATTTAGAAGTAGCAAATTTGCCTTTAGGGATAATAGTAAATTTCAGATCACATTATTTAAGCCCCAAGCGGGTAATCAATCCGAAATTTCATTCGAGTAATTCGGGTAATTATTCGTAAATTCGAGTTAATATGTATTTATACATCCATTTGAAGAAAGAAAAAATTACTTTGCAATTGAAAGATAACAAGAAAGTTATCGGCTCTTCTTTGTGGAATGATGAAAATAATTTAAGCGAAAAACTTCTGCCGGAAATAGACAAACTTATTAGGAAAAATAAAATAAACAAAGAAAATATAAAATTAACAGTAAAAACTGACATCCCAGCCGGCTATACAACTACCCGAATCGCCAAGTCAGTGGCTAACGCGTGGAATTATGCGAATAAATAAGAAAGAGTTACTAAATTGTGGATAACTTGTTGGTTAAATTAATTATAGAGTTAATTCTGTAATTGGATAAAAAACCGACATTTTTTAAAAATCCTTTATTTAAGCCATATTTGACAAGAAAACAATATAATGTTAAGATCTTTAGGTGCTTAAATCCGGAAAAGTAAGCTATTTCTTGCATTATTTTCCACTTAGGTATACAATGAACAATACTTGTCAACCCCGTTAAATCTTTGATTTACATGGGGCGCAGACAAACTCAGGACGAAGGTTTAACGGGGTCAAGACTGAATATTCTCATAAAAGTCATACATTTTTTATATAGTGAAAACCAACCGTATTTTGTATATACGGGGTCAAGGGGGAATGACTTATTCAATAAGCAATTAAATATCTTTTCATAAACCTCATTGAGCAGTGTACCTTTGCTTCCAAGAAAATGAGCGGAGTAAGGTAGTGCCAGTGAGAGCTGTTTTTATGCTTAAAGGACAAAAAACTTTAAAGGTTAAAGATACCTTTAGTTCTTCTTCTTCGCTTTCCAAAAGAAAATTCTTCAAAAGACGCCTTATGGTGTCGCTTCCTAATCTTATTGAAGCGCAACTTGATTCTTACAAGTGGTTTTTAGATAAGGGATTTAAAGAATTACTTGATGAAGTAAATCCTATTGTGGATTTTACAGGCAAGGATCTGGAAATATCTATTGCTGATTATTATCTAGACGAGCCTAAGTATGACGAGACAACTGCAAGAAATAAGAATATCTCTTATGAGGCTCCTTTGCGGGCTAAAGCTAAGCTTGTTATAAAGCAAACCGGAGAGGTTAAGGAACAGGAAATATACCTGGGTGATTTCCCCATCATGACTGATAGGGGAACTTTTATTATCAATGGAGTAGAGAGAGTAGTGGTTAGCCAGCTGATTCGCAGCCCCGGTGTGTTTTTTAATATGGAATATCAAAAAGGAAAAAAACTTTTTGGAGCTAAGATTATTCCCAACCGCGGCGCCTGGCTGGAAATTGATACTGACTTAGACGGCGTGATTTCAGTAAAAATTGATAGAAAAAGAAAAGTTCCTATCACAGCGCTGCTTCGCGCTTTTGGCCATGATACTAACGGGAAGATTGAAAAGGAATTCACCGATGTGGATACAGGAGAAATTAAATACATTGAAAGCACCATCGCGAAAGATTCATCCAAGAACCAAGGCGAGGGATATATAGAGGTGTACAAAAGAATCCGTCCCGGTGATATGGCCACCATTGAAAATGCTAAGCAGATGATTGATGCTATGTTCTTCAATTTCGAGAGATACGACTTCGGGAAAGTGGGGCGATACAGGCTTAATCAGCGGTTAAATACTGAAAGGCCTAACAATGAAGAAAACAGGGTTCTTAAAATAGAAGATTTGGTATCAATAATTAAAGAAGTTATCAAGCTTAATAATAATCCGCTAGCGCAAGCAGATGACATCGATCACTTAGGCAATAGGAGAATAAGAGGAGTGGGAGAATTAGTTCAAAACAAATTGAGAGTTGGAATCACCAGGATGACGCGCAATATAAAAGACAGAATGAGTACTTGTGATTTAGAGACCGTAGTTCCCGGCCAACTAATTAACTCCCGTCCACTGGCGGCCGCAGTTAAAGAATTTTTTTCCAGTTCTCAACTTTCCCAATTTATGGATCAAGTTAATCCCCTGGCCGAACTGGAACACAAGAGGCGTCTTTCAGCCATGGGACCGGGGGGACTGACCAGAGAAAGAGCCGGATTTGAAGTTCGTGACGTCCACCATTCTCACTATGGGAAAATCTGTCCGGTGCAGACACCTGAAGGTCCGAACATCGGATTGGTAGGCCATATGGCAACTTATGCCCGAGTAAATGAATACGGGTTTTTAGAAACGCCTTATCTTAATGTTGTTAAGGAGGTAGAAAACAAGGCTGGAAATTTAGAAAAAAGAATTTTAAATGAAGATATTTCTGGCGTAGCTGATATTGGAGAAAAGATTAATTCACAGCTGGCAAGAAAAATCGCTGACACAAATAAAAAAACTGTTAAAATAAGACCTTTTATAGCCAGCGAAATAGAATATCTTAATGCTACTGTCGAAGACCGCAAAAACATTGCCCATGCCGGAGTTAATATCGATGAAAATAATAATATTTTAGATGATTTGGTTGAGGCTAGAGTGAAAGGACATCCGGAAATGATAGAGGCAGAAAAATTAGATCACGTCGATGTTTCTGCTAAACAGTGCATCTCAGTAGCTACTTCTCTAATTCCATTTCTAGAGCATGATGATGCTAACCGTGCCCTTATGGGATCAAATATGCAACGTCAGGCTGTATCTTGTGTTATGCCCCAATCTCCTATCGTGGGAACAGGAATAGAAGATAAGGCAGCTTCCGACTCCGGACAAGTGGTTTTAGCGGTCAAGGACGGAGAAGTAGTGGAAGTTGACGCTGATCACGTTATGGTAAAAGAAAAATCCCCGGTTGGAGCCAAAAAAGAATATTACAAACGGGACTATAGATTACAAAGTTTTGTTAAGTCCAATGCTTTTACGAGCATGAACCAGATTCCCCGGGTATCCAAGGGGGATAAGATAAAGAAAGGCCAGCTTTTAGCAGATGGAGCTTCTACTGATAATGGTGAATTGGCTTTGGGACAAAATGTTCTTGTGGCTTTTGTTTCCTGGGAAGGATATAACTTTGAAGATGCTATTATTATTTCTGAAAAACTGTTAAGAGAGGACCGTTATAGCTCTATCCATATTGAAGACTTTACAATTGACGTTAGGGATACAAAATTGGGACCGGAAGTTGTGACTAGGGATATCCCTAATATCGGAGAAGAGCGTCTAAAAAATCTGGACGAAACCGGAATCATTAGAGTCGGGGCAGAAATTTCTTCCGGCGACATTTTAGTAGGTAAGATTACTCCCAAGGGAGAAGGTGATCTAACAGCAGAAGAGAGACTGCTTCGCGCTATTTTTGGAGAAAAATCCCGGGATGTCAAAGATTCTTCCCTTTACCTTCCTCACGGAGAACATGGGAAGGCAGTAGATATTAAAATTTTCTCAAGGGAACAAGGGGATAAGCTTCCTACCGGAGTTATTCAGCAGATCCAGGTCTCGATAGCTCAACTTAGAAAAATATCGGTCGGTGATAAATTGGCCGGACGCCATGGAAACAAAGGAGTTATTTCCAGAATTGCCCCATTAGAGGATATGCCCTATCTTCCCGATGGAACTCCCGTGGATGTAATACTTAATCCGTTGGGAGTGGTTAGCCGTATGAATATAGGTCAAATTTTGGAAACTCATCTTGGTTGGGCGGCCCAAAAATTGGGATACAAAGCGGCTACTCCTTCACTGGATGGAGTAGATGAAAATGATATAAAGAAAGAGCTTAAAAAAGCTGGTCTTCCCGAGAATGGAAAAGTTAAATTAGTTGATGGAAAAACCGGCGAATGTTTTGACAATGAATCAACAGTAGGAGTGCTTTATGTGATGAAACTTAATCACTTAGTGGAAGACAAGATCCATATGAGATCCATTGGCCCTTATTCTTTGATAACTCAG
This sequence comes from bacterium BMS3Abin15, assembly GCA_002923195.1. GTDB lineage: Bacteria > Patescibacteriota > Minisyncoccia > Moranbacterales > 2-12-FULL-40-10 > BMS3ABIN15. The sequence continues at coordinate 12,059 of BDTH01000074.1, read as the reverse complement.
CAGCCTCTGGGAGGAAAAGCGCAATTTGGAGGACAACGATTTGGAGAAATGGAAGTTTGGGCGCTGGAAGGATATGGTTCTGCCCATACGCTTCAAGAAATGTTGACTATAAAATCAGACGATGTCCTAGGAAGATCAAAAGCCTATGAGTCCATCATAAAAGGTGAGCCAATAAGAAGTCCTAATATTCCCGCCTCCTTTCATGTTTTGGTTAACGAGCTTAAGGGTCTGTGTCTGGACATCGAATTAGTTGGGGCTAAGAAAGAAAGAGAAGATGAAAAAGAAAGGCCCGGCGACTAGTTACCGCCTTGGCCTCCGCTACTGGCGGAGCAAGCGGGGTTCCGCTACAGCGAGATAACTGATAAATATTTATGAGAATTTCAAACAATTAATTTATGGAGAATATTACCAAGGTAAGTGATTTTGAAAGCGTACGGATTAAGCTGGCCAGTCCTGAAGAGATATTATCCTGGTCGCATGGAGAAGTCACTAAGCCGGAAACAATAAACTACCGAACCCAGCGTTATGAAAAAGACGGGCTTTTTTGCGAGAAGATTTTTGGCCCCTCCAAGGATTGGGAGTGTTATTGTGGTAAGTACAAACGAATTCGCTACAAAGGAATAGTTTGTGATAAATGTGGCGTGGAAGTCACTCGCTCTGTTGTTCGTCGAGAAAGAATGGGGCATATAAAGCTAGTTGTGCCCGTTTCCCATATTTGGTTTTTACGCGGAGTGCCGTCAAAGATAGGATTGGCAATGGGAATGTCTCCTCAAGAACTGGAAAAGGTTATTTATTTTTCCGCTTATGTGATTACTAGCGTTGATGAACAAGCTAAGCAAAAATCCATGAGTCAGATGGAATCTGAATATAAACAGAAGCAAAAAGAAATAAAGGGTGGAAAAATAGAAGGTAATAAATCGTCAGTAGAAGACGCCCTAGAAGAGCTAAAGGGAATTTATCGTTCTTCCAGGGAAGAACTTAGAAATTTAAAACCATTCCAAATTTTATCAGAATTAGAATACTTTAATCTGTCCACTCGTTTTGGTCAGGTGTTTTCTGCTGGCATAGGAGCAGAAGCTGTTCGCCAGACATTAGAAAATATAAATATTGCTGATATGGTTAAGGGACTAACCAAGGAATTCAATTCTGATGAAACGTCTGATAGGAAAAAACTTATAAAACGATTGAAATTTTTCCAAGGGTTTAAAAATGCTGGCTTAAAACTCGAGTGGATGCTTCCAACTGTTGTGCCAATTGTTCCGCCAGACCTCCGCCCCATGGTAGCTTTAGATGGAGGTCGTTTTGCTACTTCTGATCTAAATGATTTATACAGAAGAATTATTAATAGAAATAATCGATTAAGGAAATTGATTGATTTGGGCGCTCCCGAAGTTATTACTCGAAATGAGAAAAGAATGCTTCAAGAAGCAGTAGATTCCCTATTTGATAATAGTGCCAGAAGAGGACAGTCGTCCGTGGCGGCATCTACTGGCCAAAGAAGGCCTCTAAGATCCCTAGCTGATGCCCTAAAAGGCAAGCAGGGAAGATTCAGGCAAAACCTTCTTGGTAAAAGAGTTGATTATTCTGGAAGAAGCGTTATCGTTGTAGGACCTCAACTTAAGTTGCATCAGTGCGGTCTTCCTAAAAAAATGGCTCTCGAACTTTTTAGGCCGTTCATTATCAATAAACTTATCGAAAAGGAATATGCCTATAATGTCAGAACGGCTGGTAGGATGATAGATGCTGAAACAGAAGAAGCATATGAAATTTTGGACAATATTATTGAGCATCACTACGTTCTTTTGAACCGTGCACCCACTCTACACCGTCTTTCAATTCAAGCTTTTCAGCCGGTGCTTATTGAGGGTAAAGCAATTCAAGTTCATCCTTTAGTTTGTGCCGCGTTTAACGCTGACTTTGACGGTGACCAAATGGCTGTTCATGTTCCCTTGACTAAGCAGGCTAGAGAAGAAAGCGCAGAAAACATGCTTTCTTCTAAAAATCTTTTAAAGCCTGCCAATGGAGAGCCAATAACAACTCCTTCTCAGGATATTGTTTTGGGGCTTTATTACTTAACCCATATTAAGAAAGGGGCTTCGGGCGAAGGTAAGACATTTTCCTCAACAGAAGAAGCAATAATGTCATATGATAAAGGAATAACAGATATTAATGCCAAGATTAAATTAAACTACGATGAAAAAATTATTGAAACATCCCTGGGAAGAGCTTTGTTGAATGATATCTTACCTCCTAAAATGCGATTCATTAATGAGGAGATGACTAAAAAAGATCTTAAATTGCTAGTTGCTAAGATGCTGGAAACTGTTGGCGGAGAAGAGACTGCTGTTTTGGTTGATAAGATGAAAGGATTGGGATTTGAAGCAGCTACTAGATCTGGGATTAGTTGGGGAATGGATGACTTGCAGATTCCGGAAAACAAAACAAGTATATTGGAAGGAGCAGAGAAGGAAATCGAAACAGTGAAGGGCCAGTATGACATGGGATTTCTAACTACTGAGGAAAAAAGAAACAAAGTAATAGAAATTTGGAATGAAGCTAAAAATAAAATAACTGATTCAGTTCGAACATCTTTGGATAAAGAAGGTCCGGTTTCGACTATGATCAAATCCAAGGCTAGAGGAAGCGAGTCTGTGGTAGTGCAGATGACAGGAATGAAAGGATTGATGGCAGGGCCCACGGGTGAAACTATAGAGCTTCCTGTAAAAAGTTCTTTCAAGGAAGGATTCAATGTTCTTGAATATTTCATATCCACTCATGGAGCCAGAAAAGGAATGGCTGACACAGCTCTTAGAACAGCCACTGCCGGTTATTTAACAAGAAGACTGGTTGATGTCTCCCAAGATGTTATTATAAGAGAAGCTGACTGCAAAGACAAAGAGGGAGCTTATCTTTATCGTGAGGATTCAGATAAAATCGGACAAAGTTTTGCCAGTCGGGTGGAAGGAAGAGTAGCTATAGAGGATGTAATTGATCCTAAAAGCAAGAAGGTTATTGCAGTCAAGGGTGAACTTATAGGAAAGAAAGAGGCTAAAAAAATTGAAGCAGCTGAAATTCCAAAAGTAAAAATAAGAAGCGTAGTTGCTTGTAAGGCTGGGCGCGGAATTTGCCAGAGATGTTATGGAATAGATTTGGGAAGAAACGAACTGGTCAAGTTGGGTCAAGCGGTAGGAGTAGTTGCGGCCCAAGCTATTGGTGAGCCCGGCACCCAACTAACTATGAGAACATTCCATGTAGGTGGTGTAGTTGGAGCTGATATTACCCAGGGACTTCCTCGTGTCGAAGAAATTTTTGAAGCCCGTTCTCCTAAAGGAGAAGCCTTAATATCTGAAATAGACGGGAAAGTGACAGACATTATAAAGGAAGACATAAAAACTATAATTGTAAAGGTTGAATCTCAAGACGGGAAAGATTCCAAGGAATATAAGCTTCCATCCAACGCTGTATTAAGTGTAGAAAAAGGACAGTTGGTTGGAAAAGGCACTCCACTGAGTGAGGGACACGTAGATTTGAAGAAAATCCACCACGTTATGGGGCAGGAAGAAGTTCATCGATATATTGTCAGAGAAATTCAAGAAATTTATGCGTCCCAAGGAGAAGGAATCAACGATAAGCATATTGAAGTTATTATCCGTCAGATGTTTAGCCGGATAAAGATTTTGGATCCTGCTGGCACAGATCTCTTGCCAGGCGATATCGTAGAAAGAGACCAATTCAATGCGGTCAATAAAGAAATTAAAAAATCCGGTGGACAGGTTGCTAAAGGCGAAAATATGATTTTGGGAATAACCAAGGTAGCGCTTTCTACTGAATCATTCCTAAGCGCCGCTTCATTCCAGGAAACGGCCAGAGTGCTGATTAACGCCGCGGTGACCATGAAGGAAGACAAGCTTAGAGGACTTAAAGAGAATGTTATCATTGGACGATTAATCCCAGCCGGAACAGGATTTAGGGGAAAATAATCGACATACTTTAGATAAGAAAAACGAGAGCCATTCAGCTCTCGTTTTATCGTTTGTATAATTTTTTAACGGCCCACCCCCCTGAGCCGTTGTTTTTTTAGGTTGATTTTAAGGGGTTTTTGGAGTAGGATAGAGGAAAGTCCCATTTCTTGATTTAGGATTTAATTAAGAACTGGAAAAAGTAAAAAATATAAAAAATATGGCGAAAAACGACAATCAAAAAACAGAAAAATTTGAAAAAACTCTTTTCAGGGCGGCAGATAAATTAAGAAAAAATATTGACGCGGCAGAGTATAAGCATATAACTTTGGGTTTAATATTTCTCAAATATATTTCTGATTCTTTTGAAGAAGTTCACTTAAAATTAAAAGAAGGCAAAGGCGAATATGAAGGCGCGGATCCGGAAGACAAAGACGAATATGCCGCCGCTCATGTCTTTTATGTTCCCAAGGTTGCGAGATGGGAGTATTTGCACTCTCGGTCAAAACTTCCGTCAATCGGGAATGATCTTGACGAAGCAATGGATGCTATTGAAAAGGGCAACACAACACTTAAAGGGATTTTGCCAAAAGTTTATGCGCGTCCGAATTTGGATAAAGCGTCTTTGGGCGGGCTAATTGATTTGATTGGAAATATCGCTCTGGGTGACGAAGCGGCGAAATCCAAGGATCTGCTTGGCAGAGTATATGAATATTTTTTAGGCGAGTTTGCCAATGCGGAAGGCAAGAAAGGTGGACAGTTCTACACTCCAAAATCAATCGTGAAGCTGATGATTGAAATGATTGAGCCATACAAAGGTCGAATATATGATCCGGCTTGCGGATCCGGCGGTATGTTCGTGATGAGTGAAAAATTTATCAAAGAACACAAGGGGAAAATAGATGACATTTCCATATATGGGCAGGAGAGTAATCAGACTACTTATCGTCTGTGTCGGATGAATTTGGCAATTCGCGGGATCGATAGTTCACAAGTGGCTTGGAACACAGAAGGATCATTTTTAAATGACGCTCATAAAGATCTAAAAGCAGATTATATTCTTGCTAATCCGCCTTTTAATGACAGTGACTGGTCGGGCGAACTTCTTCGGGGTGACGCGCGCTGGAAATATGGCGATCCGCCAATCGGCAACGGCAATTTTGCCTGGATGCAACATATGATCCATCACCTTTCGCCTAAAGGAATTATGGCTTTAGTTTTGGCGAATGGTTCGCTTTCATCCAATACTTCCAATGAAGGAGAAATTCGCAAAAATATCATTGAAAATGATCTGGTGGATTGTATCGTCGCGCTTCCTAAACAACTTTTCTATAATACTGGCATTCCAGCCTGCCTTTGGTTTCTTTCCAGAAAAAAAACTGGAAACGGAGATCGAAAAAGAACCGGTGAAATTCTTTTTATTGACGCCAGTGAAGTCGGCTTTATGTTCGATCGAACACATCGCGAATTTACCAAGGAGGATGTTCAAAAAATTGCCGATACTTATCACGAATGGCGGAGTAAGAAAAGTAAGTATAAAGATACAAAAGGTTTTTGCAAATCTGCTGAGCTGGAAGAAATCAAAAAACATAATTTTGTCCTTACTCCTGGGCGCTATGTCGGCATTCCGAATGAAATCGATGACGGAATTCCGTTTGAAGAAAAAATTGGCAAATTAAATGAGGAACTGAAGGGACAAATGGAAAAAGAAAAGGAATTGAATGATGAGATAAAAAAACAGTTGGGTAAAATTGGGTTAAAGGTTTGATTTGATAATATGATAACACAAGATAACAATAATTTAGAAATAAAGATGATTGATTCAATTACTGAAACTGGTGTTGGTAGTATTATTGAGAATGGTATAGAAATTTCAATTGATAGCATTATTAATGAGGAGTTGTTGAAAGAAGTTCCAGTTGTTAAAAGCGTCGTTGCTATTTCTAGGGGGGTGTTGGGTGTGAGAGATTACTTGTTTCTAAAAAAGATAATTGGATTTCTAACTGAAATTGAAAAAGGAGATTTAGAAAAAAGAAAAAAGTTTGTAGAGGAAATAAAAAATAATGATAAAGTAGATGAAATTGGATCAAAATTAATAGAAATAATCGATAAATCAATTGGTGAATATAAAGCAAGGATAATCGGAAGATTATTCGTTGTTTTTTTGAAAAATGAAGAAGTGACACAAGAGGATTTTTTTAGGTTAAGTGAAATAGTTACAAGTGCCTATGAAAGCGATTTAAAGTATTTTTTAAAAACAAAGGAAAATATAATTGGAGAAACTGGGGATGAGGTAGAACATTTATTGACGGTTGGTCTTTATGAAAGAAAGAAGAATGCTTTTGGAGGTACGGTAATAGAAGCAAAAAAGCCAACACTTTCTTCTCATGGAAGGATATTTAAAAAGATTTTATAATTAGATGAATAATTGGAAAGAAACAACTTTAAAAGAGTCAATCAAAATCATTGATGGAGATAGGGGTGTTAATTATCCAAAAAATGATGAGTTTTCTAGTAACGGCTATTGTTTGTTTTTGAATACAAAAAACGTTCCAGATGTAGAATTTTCTTTTACAGAAAAAATGTTTATTACAAAGGAGAAAGATGAGAAATTAAAAAAGGGAAAGCTTCAGAGAAATGATTTTGTTTTAACAACAAGGGGGACTATTGGAAATTTTGCTTATTATTCTGAGAAAATTTTATTTGAAAATATTAGAATAAACTCAGGAATGGTTATCTTGAGGGTTAATGAACATATCTTAGAAAGGGATTACTTTAAGTTTTATTTAAGAAGCCAGCTATTTAGGAGACAGATTTTACAATTATCTTCTGGTACGGCTCAGCCACAGTTACCAATAAGAGATCTAAATTTTTTTTTAATAACAACGCCTTCAATTCCAGAGCAAAAAGAAATTGCAAGGGTGCTTTCAAGTTTGGATGATAAGATTGAGCTTTTGCGGAATCAGAATGAAATGCTGGAAAAAATCGCGCAGACTATTTTTAAGGAGTGGTTTGTGAACTTTAACTTGCCTGCCGAAGTTTTAACGAAGGTTGGGGTTAACGGCAAGAAACTAAAATTAAAAAATGGGATACCGGAGGGGTGGAGGGTTGGGAAATACAATGACTTAGTTGATGTTGTAACTGGCAAAGGAATTAAAAAAGAAGATTTAATAAGCAGTGGTCAATATAAGGTTTTGGGTGCCAATGGGGAAATAGGAAGAACCGATGTATATTTGTTTAATGAGAGTATTATTTTAACAGGACGAGTTGGAACACTAGGAACTATTTATATTTCAAAAGGCAAAGTATGGATATCTGATAATGTTCTAATTTCGAAAGCAAAATCAGAAGAAAATTTTTATTTCGCATATTTTAATTTAAGAAGATTTAATTTTGATAGCCTTAATCGTGGCAGCACACAACCATTAATTACGCAGACTGATTTGAAAAATATTGAAATAATTATACCAGCTCAAGATACATTGAAAGAATGGCATAATGTTGTTTCTAAAATGTTCGATAAAATTTATTTAAATAATTCACAAATCCAAACCCTCTCTCGTTTGCGCGACACGCTGTTGCCGAAGTTGATGAGTGGGGAAATTAATATAAATATCTAACGAATTTAAGTTATGATTATCTGTTTAGACTTCAATTTTTTACGAGAAATAAGATCAGGTGACTTGTTGACTTATTTTGCATTACTGCTAGCCTATTTAGCCTATACTCGGTCCATAAATCGCAGTCTCGATTCTTGGAAATCCCTATTAATTTCTTTAAAAAATGACTTAAAAAGTCAAAAGGAGTGGCTGGACAGTGAATATTTTGAAGAAACATACAAAGATAAAAATTCATTTGATCCATTCAAAATAATTTTTCCTTTATCTTTTGAATCTTTACCAGAAATTATTCGTCGCGGAGTGGCGGAATTTTCTTGGATTTCCGATAAATTTATAAATCAGCTTTCGTTGTTTAATGAAAGAACAATTGCCTTTAATTCTTTTTTAGATCATCTAAAAAAAGTTATCTCTGCTAATCCAGTCATGACTGAAAAATTGAAAGATAAATTAAATGATCTGGGCATAGACAAAAAAAGTATTGAATTTGATGATTTGAAAAAGAAGATTTACGAATTAAAAAAGGAGGACGAAATTTTTTATTTGGCAGAAAACATTCGTAGATTAAACCGGTTAGTGCATGTGAAATTAATTGGGAATAAAAACAAAAAAGATAAGTTGCATTACTTATATTTTGAAATTACAAATGAACTTGAAAATATTCTAAAGAATTTTGATAAGAAAAGACCATTTTTTATAAAACATAAAATAATCATAGGTGCATTCTCGCTGCTACTATTTCTTTTAATTGAAATATTTTTAAAATAAATTATGACAAAAATAACAGAATCAAATGTTGAGCAAAAGGAAACAATAGAATTCCTTAAAAATCCTTTATATCAGCTATGAAATGGATTGATGACAGTTAGTGTTAACTGCACTTGACACTGGAATGCTTTTAGAGTAAGCTATGCTTATCACTAAAAATTAAAAATATTATGGCAAATAGAGAACAAGTAAAAGAATATATCAGAGATCAGATTGCGCAAGCAGACTTTCGCGCGCAGGGATATGTTTTTGACGCGCAAAACAAAAAGCGATTAAATCGTAATATTTTTGTGCGTTTACAGTCACATCTGGATAGTTTTTTAGATGGCAATAAAGCATTTCGTTGGGTGGCGCTTACGGGTTTGCGCGGAGCAGGAAAGACAACCGCAATGTATCAGCTGTATCATGCCAAAAAAAATATTGATGCCTATTTTTTAATTTTGCCAGTTGATGAAGTTGTAGAAACTTTGAATAGTAATATTAGCGAAGTGTTGTCCGTGTTTGAAGAAGTTATCGGAAGATCGCTATCAAATTTAGATAAGCCATTGCTATTATTTTTAGACGAGGTTCAATATGATGATAAGTGGGGCGTAACGCTGAAAACTTTATATGATCGCAGCGATAAGGCGTTTATATTTTCTACAGGCTCAGCTGCTGTTTTGATTAATTCAAACTCAGATATAGCGCGGCGGGCAATTTATGAAAAAATGTTTCCGTTATCTTTTACTGAATTTATAAAGGTTAAATATCAAAAGACAGAAATGCGCGGACTTGCAAAAGAAATGCGCGAATGTATTTTCGAAGCTCAATCTGCAAAAGAGGTTTTTGAAAAGGTGTCTTTTTTGCAAAATAAAATAGATAAATATTATCTGGATATAAGCAGGTTGGAATTTGAAAGTTACCTGCACTATGGCTCTTTGCCGTTTATGATTGCATTGGACAATGAAGCTTTGGTTTATGATCAAATTAATAAATCTTTGGAGCGTGTTGTGAATAAGGATATACCGCAAATGCGTTCTATGACACAGGAAATAATAAGTAAGATTCCTGCTATTCTATACGCTATCGCAGATATGGATATACTTAATTTTTCCACATTGGCGCAAGAGTTTGGTATTTCGCGTCCAAAAGTCGCGGAGATTTTTTCCGCACTAGAACAAACAGAAGTGTTGCATAGAATTTATCCCGTGGGATCTCATTTTAAGCAAGTAACACAGAAGCCGTCAAAATATCTATTTTCATCGCCTGCGTTTCGCGCGATGTATTACAAGACAATCGGTAATACTATAACTGAGCAAAATTCCAGAGGAAAGTTACTGGAGGATTTGGTGGGTATGTATTTGTATCGTTTGTTTGATAAAAAACCTGCATTTTCTCTTAATTACGACGCGGCAAAAGGCGGCGCTGATTTTGTTATCGGAGCTGGGGACAAGAAAATTGTTATTGAAGTCGGGTCTAATAAAGCAGAATATAGGCAAGTCATACAGACTGCAAAAAAAGTTAATGCAGCATATAGTATTATTATTTCTGAGAAGGCTGATGTTTTGGAATATAATGGAGCAGAAAATGCGGTTAAAATTCCGCTTAAATATTTTTTAGTTGCATAAATTATGAAAAAAATCACTGAATCAAGTGTTGAAGAATTGGCGATTGAGATTTTGAAAGCGCAGGGCTATCAATATCTTTCGCCTGAAGATCAAGAAACTGAACGCGAAAATTTGAGCGAGGTTGTTTTGAGAAAGCGCTTAAAAGATGCGATTGATCGGATTAATCCAAGCAAGCCGGAAATTGTGCGGGAGCAAGCGTTCAAAGCGGTTTTGAATTTAGCCCCGCAAAATATGATTGAAAGTAATGAGGAATTTCATCGCATGCTGACGGACGGAATTGAGGTTGAATTTTTATCCGGAGGAAACATGAAAGGCGACAAAATTTGGCTCATTGATTTTGAGAATATTGAAAATAATGATTTTTTGGCTTGCAATCAATTTACAGTGAAAGAAAAAGAAGCGACGAAGCGTCCGGATATTGTTTTATTCATAAATGGCTTTCCTCTGGTCGTAATTGAACTCAAAAATCCGGCGGATGAAAACGCTACAGTCAAAAAAGCCTTTGCTCAATTGCAAAACTACAAGAATTTAATCCCTTCCCTTTTTCATTATAATGCAGTGCTGGTTGCTTCAGACGGGTTAGATGCGAAAGCTGGGTCGCTTACAGCTGGCTGGTCGCGCTTTGTCGTTTGGAAAAATACGGATAAAAAAGAAGATAAAAAAACAATTTCGCAACTGGAGACCTTGATTAATGGAATGCTTCAGCCGGAAGTTTTACTTGATCTAATTAAGCACTTTACCGTTTTTGAAAAATCCAAAAAAATTGATCCGCAAACCGGACAGGTTTTTGTGGAAACAGTGAAAAAAATTGCCGCCTATCATCAATTTTATGCCGTGCAAAAAGCGGTTAAATCAACAGAAGAAGCGGCGAGTGAGGATGGAGACATGAGGGGTGGCGTAGTTTGGCACACGCAAGGATCCGGAAAATCTCTTTCCATGGTTTTTTACGCCGGAAAAATTATTCAGAAATTGAATAATCCAACCATAGTGGTAATTACTGATCGAAATGATCTGGATGATCAGCTCTTTGACACTTTTGCGTCATGCAAACAAATTTTACGCCAAGATCCAATGCAAGTTGAGAATAGAAATGATTTGAAAGAAAAATTAAAAGTTGCCGGGGGCGGAATTGTCTTTACGACCATTCAAAAATTTATGCCGGAAGACGGCGGAGAAACTTTTGATTTGCTGTCTGAAAGAAAAAATATAATTGTTATCGCGGATGAAGCGCATCGGAGCCAGTATGGATTTAAAGGAAAAATTTCATTTGCCGGCGGAGGCGCGCAGTTAAAATATGGTTTTGCCAAATATGTGCGCGACGCTTTACCAAGAGCTTCTTTTATCGGATTTACCGGAACACCAATTGAAACAACGGACAAATCTACTCCGGCGGTGTTCGGTGATTATATTGATGTCTATGATATTCAGCAGGCAGTTAAAGATGGAGCGACCGTTCCGATTTATTATGAAAATCGGTTGGTAAAAGTGCATCTAAAGGAGGACGACAGGGAAAAATTAGATGAAGTAGTGGATCAAATGACTGAAAAAGACGAACAGGCGGAAGCGGACAAGGCCAAAGCCAAATGGGCGAGAATTGAAGCGATTGTGGGCCAGCAGGAACGTTTGAAAGCGGTGGCAAATGATATTATTAAGCATTTTGAAAAGCGAAGCGAAGCGGTTGAAGGCAAGGCAATGATTGTAACGATGAGTCGCCGCATCGCCGTGAATCTGTATAATGAAATAATAAAATTGCGGCCGGAGTGGCAGAATCGCGCGTTGGACAAAGGCATAATTAAAGTGGTAATGACAACGACTATGGCTGATTCGGCGGATTGGCAGGCGCACTCAACAACCAAAGAACAGCGACGAAAGCTGGCAGACAGATTCAAAGACCCGACTGATCCGCTTAAATTAGCGATAGTTAGAGATATGTGGCTTACCGGCTTTGACGCGCCTTGCGCGAAAACGATGTATGTGGACAAGCTGATGCGTGGGCATAATCTAATGCAGGCAATCGCCAGAGTAAATAGGGTTTATAAAGATATTAAGGGTGGTTTGATCGTTGATTATATCGGTATTGCCAGGGATTTGAAAAAAGCGCTGGCGGT
>BDTH01000073.1 GCA_002923195.1 bacterium BMS3Abin15 | reverse complement strand
TAAGAAATATGACTTACCTTCCAAGTTTAATACGGTATCCACCTGTTTCGAAGTTTTTATATTTTCTAACATATTCTGCTTTCGGCATTGACCATATATTCCCGCGAATAATGCAATTAATTTTTTACCTGCTTTGTGCTGTTTACCTGTATCGGACAATTAATTTGTTTTATGAAAAGGAAACAGCATTATTAGGCGCATCAATATATTTATTTTTACCCGTAGTTTTTGCGTATGCATACTTAGGAGAGTTGGCCAGTGGAACCATTTTTTTTATAGTTGTAATTTCTTTTTATTTTATCCGGTTTATAAAAGATTCAGATAACAGAGATTTGTTGTTAGTGGCGTATCTCATAGGAATTGGCTTCTTATACAAGAAGCCAATTTTATTAATGTTTATTATCTGCTTTATTTTTCTTATTGCTCATAAAATAAAAAAACATAATATGCATTCGTTGATACACCTAAAGATTTTATCGTTATCTCTCGTGCCTATTATACCGTGGATGATTCTCTCTAAATATTTTAGCTGGAGAAATTATTCACTCCAGTTGTCTAATTTCACTTCCCTTGACAGTAAAATTGTTACTTACTTTTCATTGCTATCATCGAATTTATCAGTGATTATTTTCATTTTATTTGTTTTATCAATATTTTACGTTTGTTTATTTAAACGCAATACATTAACATTGTTTTTCGGGTTTCTCTTTATTGTTTATTATTTTTTTGTAGTCTCTGATATGGGGTGGTTAAGTCCCCGTTTTTCAATGCTTTTCTACCCAACGATAACAGTTTTTCTCTCATTATTCATCTCTCGTATCATTCAAATTATTAAGTGGAAACATGCGTTTAAACTCTGTTTTATTATTTTAACAACATATTTGATCATTATTAGTTCAGTGTCACCTTTGAATGATCGTTTTCTCACTATTATGAATAAGAAGCTGGAATATTATCCTAGTGAAAAAGCCATGGAATGGGTTAAGGATAATGTTAAAGAAGGAGAAAAAATATTAACTATACGCATAATGTCTGCTAATTTTTACAGGGTAAAGTACGCAATTGACAGGAACAGAATTGATAATTTTTGGTACGAACTTAAGGAGCTTTCCACGCCTGCAGGGCTTAAGGCATATTGTAAAAAAAATAATGTCTCATACGTTATGTTCCCATACAGTCCAGCATATCCAAATAGCAGAAATTCGGCAATACTGAAATATTTGAAAGACAATCGTGGCGGTGAGTTTATGAAAGTTGCCGAATTTAATATAGACGATAATTCTATTCTGATTTATAAGACAAATGAAATTTAAGCTGTTCTTTGTGCTTGTTTGACTGTACAGATATCTCACTTATTGCTCCCCTTTGTTCTTTTGCAAAGAGAGGCGGTTATATCTTTTATAGGTTTTGATAGAATAATCAGAACCCTTTATTATTATTAGGTTTTTTAGTTATAATAAATATATGGCTAATACTTGATAATCTATCAAAACCGCCTTTAGTGTTTCCAAAATAAAATCATTAATGAACTGCCTACGAAGAGTTATTATGAAAACCATTATGCTTGCCGGGGGTGGGTTCGAAATCCGACGGAAATATAAACAAGGAGTTTGGTGTTATGTCTAGACTGCTTTTAATACAATCACTTTTTGTAGAACAGTTTGGAATAATGATACTTGCCGGGGCAGCAAAGTCCAGAGGCCATGATGTAGTTTTAGCAGTAGGAACTGATGAACACATTTTGCGGAAAGCAAAGGAATTCAGGCCTGATGTTGTTGGGTTTAGTGTTCTTACCGGCTATCAGAAGAGATATTTGCAGCTGGGCCAGGCACTCAAGCGAAATCTGACTCCGGCACCAGTTATCCTGTTTGGCGGCCCTCATGCCTCTTTCTTTCCTCAGGTGATAATGGAAGAGGGGGTAGATATTGTCTGTCGGGGTGAAGGTGACGGTGCTCTGCTGGATGTTCTTGAAGCTGTTGACAGTAACAGTGATTTTGATGGAATTGAAAATCTGGTATTACAAAATGACGGCTCTCCTGTTTACGCCCCAATGAGGCCACTTGTAGATCTTGACAAAGTCGACTTCCCTGACAGAGAGATATATGTTGACTATCCGATAATACATGATACTGATATGGTCATGTTCATGGCCAGCCGGGGTTGCCCATATAACTGTTCTTTTTGTTTTAATAAAAAGATGGTGAATATGGTGAAGGGGCTTGGTTCCTGGGTCAGGTTTAGAAGCGTAGATAATATGATTGAGGAGATTGATAAAGTACAGAGTAGAATGAATATCCGGCATATTGACTTCCACGATGATACATTTATAGTTAACCGTAAGTGGTTATTTGAATTTCTAGATGTTTATAAACGTAAATTTTCTATCCCGTTTATATGTAAAGTAAGAGCTGATCTGATAGATATTGATATTGCCCGGGCATTAAAATCTGCCGGATGCTCGAGAGTTAGCTTCGGCCTTGAATCAGGCGATGAAAAGCTGCGAAATCTTTTATTGAAGAAAAATGTTACAGACAAACATATACGGAACGCAGCAGCTATTTTTCATAAGGTAGGCCTTCCTTTTTTTACTTACAATATGATGGGCTTACCCGGGGAGCGACTTGAAGAAGCATTTAAGACTCTGGAGCTGAACATAGAAATAAAATCGAAGTGTGCATGGACAAGTGTTTTCCAGCCTTTTCCGGGCACACAGCTTGCCGAGTATTGTCTTGAAAAGGGCGTTCTGAAAAAACCGATCAGTACTGATGAGCCTGTGGATACACACACTGCCAGTTTGCTTAGTCAGCCTGATATTGAAAAGATCGTAAGACTGCAGAAATTTGCTTATATAGTTATCAGATTCCCCGGTAGTTTGCGATTTGTCAAAAAGCTTATTAATTATAATTTTCCTAATTTATTCTTTGTTATACACCGGGTTTCTTATCTGTTTTTTTATTTTAGAGATGAATATAATACAACCTGGCTTGGAACCTTGAAACATGCTTGGGTTGCTTTGCGGCACTACTGATAGATGTAACATTTACTAACAATAATTGAAAAAAACCTTAAAGTACGATATCATTAACAAATGGGCAAAAGAGCATTAATAACTGGAATAACGGGGCAGGACGGCTCATATCTTTCAGAGCTGTTGTTAGCAAAAGGATATGAAGTTCACGGTCTTATACGCAGGGCAAGCACCTTTAACACGGACAGAATAAATCATTTATATGTAGACCCTCATGTTGCGGGGGTAAAGCTTCTTCTGCATTACGGAGACCTTTCTGATGCGGGGCAGCTGACAAACCTAGTATATAATATACAGCCTGATGAAATATATCATCTTGGGGCTCAGAGTCATGTGAGGGTAAGTTTTGACATGCCTGAATATACGGGAGATATAACAGCATTGGGGTGCACGAGACTGCTTGAGGCCATTCGAAGAAGCGGGATCAAGACGAAATTCTACCAGGCATCCTCATCAGAAATGTTCGGTTCCACGGCCCCTCCTCAGAACGAGCTAACGCGTTTTCATCCCAGGAGTCCGTATGCTGCCGCAAAGCTGTACGCTTACTGGATGGCCGTTAATTACAGGGAAGGCTATGATATATTTGCATGCAACGGGATACTTTTTAATCATGAATCGCCCAGGAGGGGTGAGACCTTTGTTACCAGAAAGATAACGAGGGCCATAGCAAATATAATTGCGGGCAAACAGCAAGCGCTTTTTCTTGGCAATCTCGATGCAAAGAGAGACTGGGGATTTGCTCCTGAATATGTGGAGTGTCAGTGGTTGATACTGCAAAGAGATAAACCTGATGATTATGTAATTGGTACAGGCGAATGTCATACGGTACGAGAGTTTGTCGAACATGCTTTTAATTATGCCGGGATAGAGATCGAATGGCGTGGTGAGGGATCAGGTGAAGAAGGCATTATCAAATCTATAGATCTCTCATTAATACAGGATTCAGAGTCGGAACTTAAAGTCGGCGATAGCCTGGTTAAAATTGATCCAAAGTATTTTAGGCCGGCAGAGGTTGATTTTCTCCTTTCAGATGCCTCAAAGGCACATAAGGAGCTCGGATGGGAGCCGAAGGTAACCTTTAATGAACTTGTCAAAATTATGGTAGATTCAGATATGGCAGCCATTGGGCTAAGCTCACCCGGAGAAGGAAAGCTCATTTTAAGTAACAATAAAATGGATTGGACAAGCTGACCATATGACCTCGGCCGTTTTTTTTGACTTCCTATTTGTCTTCGAAATTAATATTCATAATGGATAAGAAAGCAAAGATCTACATAGCGGGTCACAGGGGGATGGTAGGCTTCGCATTAAAGCGCGGACTCCAGGTGAAGGGATATGAAAATATCATTACTGCAACCCATTCCGAACTGGATCTTTCCCGGCAGAATGATGTCGAAAGTTTTTTCGAAAGTGAAAGACCCGAATATGTATTTCTGGCAGCGGCAAAGGTCGGGGGGATACTCGCAAATAACACATATAAGGCCGAGTTTATATATGACAATATTATGATAGCGGCCAATATTATTAATTCCGCGCATAAATATGGAGTGAAAAAACTGCTCAACCTCGGATCGTCCTGTATCTATCCCAAATTTGCGGAACAGCCTATTAAAGAGGAATATTTGCTAACAGATACTCTGGAGCCGACAAACGAACCATACGCAATCGCAAAAATAGCGGCTTTAAAGCTCTGCAGGTATTACAACGAGCAATATGGGACAGATTTTATTTCCGTAATGCCTACTAATCTTTATGGTCTCTATGATAATTACAACCTTGAAACTTCCCATGTTATGCCAGCTCTCATAAGAAAGTTTCACCTCGCAAAACTTTTGTCAGACAAGAACTTTATTGCGATAAGGAAAGATTTTAATATATACCCGTTAGGTTTTGATCTTGGACTCAGTGAAAGTCTTGATGATGAAACCTCAATAAAGAACGTTCTCGAAAGGAGCGGCATTACCGAGAACAACGTAACGTTATGGGGCACTGGAGAGGTATTCAGGGAATTCCTGTATGTGGATGATCTGGCGGATGCTTCTATTTTTTTAATGGAAAAATACGGTTATGATGAATTAGGTGAGATCATAAATATCGGGACTGGAGAGGACGTTACAATCAATGAACTTGCTGAGATCATAAAAAATATAGTCGGTTATGAAGGCGAGATTAAGAATGATGTTTCAAGGCCGGACGGTCCGCCGAAAAAACTGCTTAATGTTAACAGGATAAAGAAGATGGGCTGGGAAGCGAAGATCGAACTTGCAGAAGGAATAGCTAAAACCTATCATTGGTATTGTGAGAACGAGCAGACCTATAAGATTTAATCATATCAGGACAGGATCTAATAAATGACTAAGAAAGAGAAAGTAGAACATTTTAATTCGGTAGCTGAAGAGCGTGATAAGTGGAGAAGAAAAAGTGCGTATTATCATGCCGAGCTTGAGAAATACCTGCGCTTTATCATTCCAGAAGGATCTTCCGTGATCGATATTGGATGCGGCACAGGTGAAATGCTTAATTCGTTGAAACCTTCAAGAGGGCTCGGGATAGACATAAGCCCAAGTATGGTTGAAATAGCAAAAAAGAATTTCCCGGACCAGGAGTTTGAGGTAGGCGATTTCGAAAACCTTGAGGTTGAGGAGAAATTTGATTATGTGCTGGTTGACGGGACCATCGGCACTGTAGATGATATTTATCTGGCCATCAAGGAACTACATAAGGTATGTAAGCCGGAGACACGCTTGATAATCGTATACTACAATTATCTCTGGGAGCCCGCATTGAAACTGGCTGAGACGCTCGGCATAAGAATGAAGCATCTCTTGCAGCACTGGCTGCCGATTGAAGATATTTCGAACTTATTATATTTAAATGACTTTGAAGTAGTTAAAGAGAGGTATCACTGCCTGATGCCTGTACATGTACCCGGTTTTTCCACCTTCTTCAATAAATTCCTGGCGAATATGCCCTTTTTCTGGAAGCTTTCATTAAATGAGATAATAGTTGCACGTCCCCTGGGAAAACGTAAACCAGAGGAGGAAGTGACCTGCACTGTTGTGGTTCCATGCCGTAATGAAAGGGGCAATATTGAGGATGCCATATTGAGAACACCAGAGATGGGTAAACACACGGAATTTATTTATGTTGAGGGCGGTTCCAGTGACGGTACCCTTGAAGAATGTGAAAGAGTAAAGGCCAAGTATCCTGAAAAAGACATTACTGTTCTTGTTCAGGACGGGAAAGGGAAGGGCGATGCAGTAAGGAAAGGTTTTGCTCATTCGGAGAATGATGTCCTTATGATACTGGACGCGGATCTGACTGTGCCTCCCGAAGACCTGCCGAAGTTCTTTGACGCCATTACCTCGGGAAAAGGAGAGTTTATCAACGGGTCGAGGCTGGTCTATCAGATGGAGAAAGAAGCAATGCGTTTTCTGAATCTTTTAGGGAACAAGTTTTTCAGTAAGGCCTTTACATATCTTCTCGAACAG
>BDTH01000072.1 GCA_002923195.1 bacterium BMS3Abin15 | reverse complement strand
GTCGGTATCGCTGCCCATGAAATAATAAAAATCAGAACGTCAAGTTTCTTTCTGAACAGATAATAGAGAAATGAGACGCCTCCCAGGCAGAAAGTCACGATCCCTGCACCATAGGCTATGGGTTTTGTCTGAGCTATGAAGTAGCCTATTGTAGAAGGAATGATCAGAGAAAAATCATACCACTTCGATATGGCTTCTTTTGACATGGTAGTGCCACTCGACGATCCGAGTATCAAGTTTCTAAACAGTAAAAATAAAACCCCTGATATTAAGAGGATAAGAAAGGCACTCGTAATTTTACCTTTATCCCTTATTTTTCTCATGAAGAGGAAACCAGCATATATCCCGAACACCAGAACATAATCTGATTTGAATAAAAAGGCAATTGTCAGGAACAGGCATGACAGAACCATAAGTAAATACACTGTGCTCTTCCGGTCCTGGTCAAGTCCGGAAAGATAAAAACAGAGCGACACCAGCAGAAAGAAAAATGCTATGAGGTGAGGGAAGCCCATTATTGTGGATTGATAAAAAGAAGGGGCAAATATAAGTGCGAGTACTGAACAAAAAGCGATGGTTGAATTCATGAAGAGTTGTCTGATTAAATAAAAGGCAGGGATAATTATCAATGTCCCGAATACGGCGTTAGTGTAATTCATGACTACTGGCAAATATGAGTAATCATAATTCAATAGCTTCATGAACCATTTCAGATATAAAATATATAGAGGAATTACATCGCTAAAATAAAAATTCGCGAATGCCGCGTTCGGACCGTGGTTCAGCATGTCAATGACACTGACAGCTATTTTTGTTGCGTCTAATTCACCAAAGCCATTTAGAACGAAGGGAAAGTGGGAAGCAACGGAAATCAGGAGAAGAAGAGGAAGATGGTAAGACCTGTCTTCACGGATATCCTTATAGAATGCCAACTACATACCTCCATCTCGATGATTAGATAATAATTATAACATTATGCTTTATAATAAAAAGTAGTGTTTGGTCATCATGTAAGACCTCACACTGAAAAGGAAAGCATTCGGCAACACGTAGATCCAAGTCAAACAAAAGCTGTTTATAGCGGTCTTCTTTACCGGAATATTGCGACATGGATATCAGGGTTTGTATTAATTGTTTTAGGATAGAGTTTTTGTCGGGGAATATTGAAACTATAGCAGGGAGAAGATATATATGAAAATAATATTTATATATAATGGCGCAGAAAACTTAGGAATTGAGTACATATCCAGTTACCTTAAATCGAAAGGACATGAAGTCTATCTTCTCTTCGATCCTGCTGTTTTCTCTGGGGACTATTTAATTAATAACAAACTGTTTTCCCGGATATTAAATATTGAAAAAAAAATAATTCAGAAAACTATTGATCTTAAACCTGATATTGTCGCCTTTTCGGCATTTACGGGCAATTTCCGCTGGTGTTTAAATATAGCGCAGGAAATCAAGAAGCTGTCTAATGTTCCAATAGTGTTCGGTGGAGTTCACTCAACAGCTGTCCCGGATGAAGTTCTTTCAAACGATTGCATCGACTTTGCTGTGATTGGTGAAGGCGAACATGCCATGTTGGATTTACTTGAACACATGGAAAAAGGTACGGGACGTGAGGCTTTATTGAATACCCCGAACATATGTTTCACATATCAAGGCGACGTCCACATGAATACTCCACGACCTTATATAAAGGATTTAGATTCTCTGCCTTTCCCTGATAAATTTCTTTTCTATGATAAAGTTCCTTTTCTTGAAGAAAAGTATTTAATTACAACGTCACGTGGTTGTCCATACAGTTGCACATATTGTAGTAATAATATGTACCATAAAATCTATTGCACGGAAAAACAGCATGTTCGGCGACGTTCACCGGACAACGTTATTGAAGAACTTATATATTTTAAAAAAAGAGGCAGGGTCAAACTAGTCTCATTCGCTGATGACGTATTTACTTTTTCCAAGAGTTGGTTAGAAGACTTTATAGAGAAATACAGATCCAGGATAAACTTGCCTTTTTTTTGTTCGGTGCATCCGTTATCAATTACGGAAGAAAAAGCAGCGTTGTTGAAAGAGGGCGGATGCTGTCTTGTCACGATGGGTGTGCAAAGCGGTTCAGAGAGGATAAGGAAAGAGGTGTTTGAGAGGCATGGCAGTAATGATAAGATTATTGAATCGATCAATCAGTTAAAGAATGCAGGCATAAAAGTGTCAGTCGATAATATCTTTGGCGCACCATCTGAAACAGAAGATGATTTAAAAGAGAGTCTGGAATTATATAAAGAAGCGAAAACGGACCGTATATTGACATTCTGGCTTACTTACTATCCGAAAACCAGCATAATTTCTTATGCAGAGGACCATGACATACTGTCAAAGAACGATATTAAGAATATTGAAAAAGGACATACCGGATTTGCACATAATACTGGCTCTGTAAGTGAGGACAAGATAGAACTCTACTCTAAATATGAAATATTATTTCATATCCGAAGTCTCATCCATAACAACAGACTGTTCTCCCTGGTGTCGAAAGTAGTTATTCATATTCCTTTCAAGAAAGCTGCAACAAAAATCGTTGCGCTGCTGAATGCAGTAAAGAATAGAGATTTTAAGGCCTTCTATCTGATCAAATATATATGGTCGGAAAAACATGTGCCGTGAATCATAAATATGTGTTTATTTAACTGATAACCAACGTTACTGTTTGTGCTTTTAAGAAGAAAATACGATTAAAATTGTTTAATGTGAGTCCCGGCCTTAATTTCAGTTTCGTTAAGATTGGGAAAATTGTATAATAATCTATGAAATATCTTGTTGTCTTACGTGTTATGAGCGGTTTTTTGGGAATCTTTTTTACCCTCCGGTCATTTACTCAATTCAGAAAACGATTTATCAAGAGGCATGAGTTCTTTCTCCTATCATTTTTTGGGATAGGCTTACTTGTAGTCTCAATTTATCCCGACAGCATAAATATAGTTGCGGGTATGATGGCCCTGGATAACCGGCAGTTTGGACGTCTTATTACACTGCTTATTCTTTCGAATATGCTCCTCTGGTTTTTTTGGATTAGTGAGAGAAGTAAAGATGCAGTTAAATCACTACAGTTTGACCTTCTTGTAAGACGTCTTATAGCGGAACAATTTTTCGAGCGGGATGTCTCAAAAACAATAAATGAAGTAACCGTTATTATTCCAGCTTTCAATGAGGCTGAGAACCTTGATTACATCCTTCCCAGGATGCCTGAAAGCATTAATGGGCGTCTGTTAGGTGTGCTCGTGATTGATGATTGCAGTGATGACGATACCCCGGAAATTGTCAGAAAAAATGGTTACTCGGTTGTTTCGAATCCATTCAATCGTGGCGGCGGAGCTGCTCTCAGGTTAGGGTATGATATTGCGATGGCGGCAGGAGCAAAATACATAGTTACTATGGACGCAGACGGGCAGCATCTTCCTGAAGAGATAGAAAAACTTACAACTCCTCTCCTTAATGACAAAGTGGATATAGTCATCGGTTCACGGGTGATGGGAGAACGTGAAAAAGACAACATATTCCGATGGATAGGTATTCACGTATTTAACTTTATAATCAATATGCTCGCCGGAACAAAAATCACCGACTGCTCGAGTGGGTTCAGGGCCTTTCGGATGGATTCTTTAAAAAAGGTGCTTTTACTACAGGATCAATTTCATACGGCTGAGTTAATAATTGATGCTGCAAGAAAAGGATTGCGAATCAGTGAAACACCTGTCACTGGTGTTCGTCGACATTCAGGGGTTAGCAAGAAGGGAAAAGACCTGTCTTATGGTATTAACTTTTCTAAAACTATTTTAAAGGCATGGCTTCGGAAGTAACTGTAACTCCTGAAATTTCATGAATAATACAAAAACATGTTGATTATGTTTTAGGATCATCAGAACTAATAACAAAGAAATATAATAAATGAAATCTATAACTTGTTCTGAACAAAAAATTCAGTTGACTATAATTCTGCTTGCATACCTGATTTTTGCCCTGATATTCGGTTTTGCTTACAAATTTGCGATTAATCCGGATGGAATCGCCCAGCTTCGGCTTGCGGGTTATATAGCGGAGGGGAATTTTCAACACTCCATATCTATGAGCTGGTCGCCGCTATTCACCTGGCTGATGTCTATTTTCTTATTTCTTGGGTTTGATGGTTTAACCACGGCAAGGATTGCGATAGCATTAAGCGGAGCAGGGCTTCTCATTGGAAGCTGGTTTTTGTCATTACGGTTCGG
>BDTH01000071.1 GCA_002923195.1 bacterium BMS3Abin15 | reverse complement strand
CGCCTCGCGTCGACGTAGCGTTTCCGCGAGTCGAGGCGGGAGAATCCTCCTCGCTCCGATTCGGAGTCTGGGCGCTACACACAGAAAGCTGCGCTCGCTCGCTTTCTACTCACGCCCTTCGATTCTCATAAAACAATAAAATAAAAAGAAACACTCAATAAATGAGTGCTTATTTTTATTTTGTAGCCCCAAGGAGAATCGAACTCCTGTTGACGGATTGAGAACCCGCTGTCCTAACCACTAGACGATGGGGCCATAATTTGACACAAACCCGATGTCCCCGCCTACCAGCAGGCTAACCACCTAGACCTGCCCGCTCGTGCCTCGCAGTGGCAGGCGAGCCTGTCTCGCTCTGCTTGCCAAGGCGGGCCTGCCTCCGGCGCTAAGACGGGCGATAGGGTCATTACAAATAGTAATTTACCAATTATTTCAAAATTTATCAAGGTACACCCCCACACCAACTTTCAACAAAAAAACTCTTAATTAGACCTATATTTAAACAATGATGAATTTAATTCTAAAGTCCGCTAACGCTAAAGTTGGTGTGGGGGTAAAAAAAACCTTATTAACGATTTCGTTAATAAGGTTTTAGGTATGCGGTTTCCACTTACTACGCCTCCTTTCAATTATAATCCGAGTGAGTCGCGCGCAATAAGGTACTGTCTGCAGTCTTCTGCATCTAGCCGTCCCTCAGCGCATGCTCTTGTAACGCCGGAAGAACCGCCATATTTACTGAATATCGCCAGCAGGATACTTATAGCTACATCTTTCGGCATAATTTCCACCTCCTGTCTTTAACTCTTTAACGATAACCTTGGTCCTACTTTTCCTTAAAAGATTTTCCGCAACAAGAATGCAATACACATTCCCTTTTACACTTTCCCTGGCTAAGAAGGCTGAGACACATAATTTCCATAGTGTTCATGACATACCTCCTTGTTAAAGGTTTGAGGAACTAGCTTCTGCCCTTTAAAAAACAACAGAAGACAACCCCTAATAGGAACTGTCTTCTGTTCTCAAAGCAACTATTTGTACAGTGAAGCTTTGAATCTTTATTTGATTGTGTTTTTATTTTCGCCCCTATTCGAAAATTCGTAACACTAGGCGCTTATCTCACTGTGCCCCCCATTGTACTCCTAAATCTTGGCTTTGTCAAGTGCCTGTGGATAACTATTTTATGGCTTAACAAAGGGTTTTTTCCGCCATTCTCCCGACTGTCGACATAGAAAATCTTCTGCTTTCTGAGGATCGGCCATTACTTCCTCAACAATCTTTTCCATCCGCATTCCCTGGGATCCTTTGACTAGAATTAAATCCCCTTCTTTAATAATTTGCTGAAGTTTTTTTCCCGCTAAAACAGGATTTTCGAAATAAAATATGTTTTGCAAGGGATATCCCAAGTCTTGAACTTCTTTAACAGCAGCTTCCATTCTCTCGCCTACGGCAAAAAATAGATCAGTTCCTATTTCAAAAACTTTGTGTCCAACTTCTCTATGTCCCTTTTCCATATACTTACCTAATTCAAGCATATCCCCCAATACAACTATTTTACGGATAGAGCGCAATTCTTTTAAAACTTCCAGGGCTGCAACCGCGGAAGCCGGCGAAGAATTGTAGGTATCGTCAATTATGAAACTATTTTTTATACCCTTAATTAAATTGGTTCTTCCTGGAGGAGCCAGATAGTTTTCCAGAGAAGTTACTGCATCTACTAAATTAATTTTAAAGTAGTTCCCCGCCTCCACCGCCGCCAGCACTGAATAAATTTGGTGCTTGGCCAAAATATAATTCAGCCTGACAGGAATGAATTTTCCCTCATAATTAAGCTTGAAACTTAATCCTTCTATCTTTCCGTTGGTATAATTAAAATCTACATCCGACGCTCTAACTTGAGCAGAGTCGCCAAATCCAAAAGTGGTAATTTCGGCATCAGACTTATCCTCTATAGCTAAAACTTTTTTATCATCTGCATTTAATACTGCCAATCCCTCCTCTGAAACGGCTTCAATTAATTTCCCCTTCTCTCCGGCAATGTGATCAATGTCTCTAAAAAATTCTAAATGACTGGGGGAAATGTTGGTTAATATTCCAACCTTAATAGGAATGAAGCTGGTTAAATATTTCATATCTCCTGGATGATCAACTCCCATTTCCAAAACTAGTATTTCGGGATATTTATAAGGAAGAATAATAATGCCCAGCCACTTCAAGAAAACTACCAGCCATTTTAATATTGATCGCCCGCCAGTCTCCGCCCCGATAATCGTCAGGGGGATGCCAATTTCATTATTATAATTCTTTAAATTTTTTCGCACCCTGAATTTGGAAGAAAGTACTGTAAAAACAGCTTCTTTGGTAGAAGTTTTGCCCACCGAACCGCTAATGCCGACAATATCCGGTCTATATTTCTTAATCACGACCGTTGACATCCAGCGAAGCATGGCTTCTAAAAATTGTAGACGTTTTGTTTTTGCCATGTTTATCTTGAGCAGAGCCCCGCAACTAAATTTATACGAGACTAGCTCTACAAATTATTAAATTCGGTTTTAGTGCGGGGCAAGCAAGAAGCTACCCGCACTAATTCTATGTATTAACTTTGAATTATATCTGACTAAGCCGCAGCCCGCTTCGCCGAATCGAGGCGAGGCGATTCCGTGGTAAAACTTATCTTTTCGCCACCGCCTCTGGCGGGGTCCCGCTGTGGCGGGAGAATTTGGTGCTGGGATAGTCTATCATACTCTCAATATTCTTCTGTTGGCTTTATTTTGTAATACTCTAGCAGAAATTTCATAACCTTACTAAAGGCAGGGGCAGCTGTAGATTCCGCCCATTGCACGTCTTTGGGATTATAAATTTTGACCAATATGGCAAATTGGGGATCATCAGTAGGCGCAAACCCAGCAAATGATCCTATAGTTACTCCCTCCTCATAACCTTTTTCATTTACTTTAGCGACCTGGGCGGTTCCCGTTTTTCCTCCCACTAAATATCCGGGAACATCAGCCCTCTTTCCGTGGCCATTAACAACTACGCTGCGAAGCATCTCTCTGACTTTCCTGGCCGCTTCCTCGCTAATAACCCGCCGAATCTCTTGAGGCCTTATTTCCTCTTCTGTTCCGTCAGGATGGATAATCTTATCAATTATTTGCGGCTTCATCAACTTTCCTCCATTAGCAATAACGGCGTATGAGTTGATCAACTGAATAGGAGTAACTGCGACTCCCTGCCCGAAAGCAGCAGTAAAAAATTGAATATCTTTCCTGAGTTCCTTTAGGTTTTTTGTATTTCCCGCCGATTCGGCCGGAAGCTCAATACCAGACCTGTTCCCGAATCCAAATCTTTTTACATAGTCGGCAAACTTCCTGTTGCCAATCAACTTTTCTACGTGAATCACTCCTGTGTTAATAGATTCCTCCAGCACCTTAGTCATCGTTTGCTGGCCGTAAGTTTTTCCCTCGGAATTGGTAATTGTATAACCGGCCTCGTGAACACTGCCCGTATCAACATAAGTGGAATCCGGTTCAATTTTACCGTCATCTATGCCAGCTGCCATAGTAACCGGTTTGAAAACTGATCCGCATTCGTAAGTAAAGCTAACTGCCGGGTTAAGGAAAACGGACATATCTTCCACGTCAGAATAATTATTAGGATTAAAGCTGGGATAATTTGCTAAAGCTAGAATTTTTCCTGTTGCCGGCTCCATTACTATTATGGTTCCGTCATCCGCTCCGTGCTTCTCCACAGTTTCACGAAGTATTTTTTCCACTTCGTACTGAATAGGATAGCTGATTGTCAAAACCAGATCTATTCCGTCTTGCGCCGGTTGAAGATCGCGATCAGTAATTGAAATCCATCTTCCTCCCGTATCTCTCTCCTGATTCAGACTTCCTGCTTTCCCATGCAATTCTTCCTCCCAATAAGATTCTATTCCGTAACGCCCTGTGTATTTTTCACCATCTGAACCGACGAATCCCACAATATGGGCAGCTAATCCTCCAGCGGGATAGTAGCGGAATTTTTCCGGCATCATATAAATCCCGGGAAGGTCTAATTCTTTCACTTTGGATATTTCTTCATCAGTAAGCTTGTGTTTAATGATTTCAAATAAATCATTCTCGTCAGAAAATTTTTCTTTTAACAAACCCTCGTCAATATCAAGAATAGAGGCAATCATTAATGCTATTTTTTCCGGCTCCTCCACTTCCCTGGGAACAGCATAGGCCATCTGAAGATCCTGATTAACGGCCAAAGGATACGTGCTCTTTCCATCCTTAAGAAAAATCTCCCCTCTCTCTGGAACTAATTCCTGAAAAATTTCATGCTGATTCTGGGCTAGTGATAAATATTTATTGTGAGCCACGACTTGTAATGAATAAAGGCGAATAAATATTACCGCAGCTGCTAAAATAATAAAAAACACCAGAATGTATATCCTCCAGTGCTCTATCGGTGAATGAAAATCTCTGTTATTTAAATGCTTTCTAAGCATATTAGTGTTTCATAAAGCGAATATCAAATACTTGATACTATCTGAGAGCCACTGGACTGGTTTCATCAATATAGCTTATGTTGTTAAGTTCAGTCATGTTTAGTTTTTTGCTAATCTCCTCAATGTGATAAAGGGACTTAAGCTCAGCTTCTTTTATTCTTAGCTGTTCGTTGGATTTTTTTAAGCCACTTATTTCTTTCTCTTCCTGGCGGATTTTATATCCCTTAACAGCACTGTTGTTTATAGAATACATATAAATAATTCCGGATAATATTATAAAAAACACAACAACAAAGCTAAGATTTATAGAACCTAAAATCTGTTTGCTTTTTATTTTTGTCCCGCCTGCCAACGCCTGACGCCCTGCCCGCTCGTGCCTTGCAGTGGCAGGCGGGCGTAGGCTGTGGCGGGCAGGTTTTCCGCCTATACTATGAACAGACGGTTGCCAATGAAAATTTTTTCTTTTGGCGACAATTCTCCTTTTTATCATTTTTCTGTCGCCCCCTATGTCCCGCCTAAGGCGGGTAAATTTTATTTAAATTCTTTCTATTATTCTCAATTTCGCGCTT
This sequence comes from bacterium BMS3Abin15, assembly GCA_002923195.1. Classification (GTDB taxonomy): domain Bacteria; phylum Patescibacteriota; class Minisyncoccia; order Moranbacterales; family 2-12-FULL-40-10; genus BMS3ABIN15. The sequence continues at coordinate 6,359 of BDTH01000071.1, read as the reverse complement.
CGCGAACGAGGATTGTCTCTAATTTCCTCCTCGCTAGGCATAACCGGTTTTTTGGTTATTATCTTTACTGTTGGCTTCGGTCTTCTTTTAAAGCCATACAGAAATTCTGATTTTTCTGGCGGGCCCGTCCGCAACGCTTCGCGTAGCGATGCGGGTGGACAAATGCATCCCCTAGCATTTTCCCGAAATATGTTTTTAACAATTCTATCCTCTAATGAATGGAATGAAATTATGACTAACCTGCCCTTGAGCTTCAATAATTCAATAGCCTGTGAGATAAATTCTTTTAAATTATCAAGTTCCCCATTAACTTCTATGCGCAACGCCTGGAATGTTCGAGTAGCTTGATGAATTTTTTGATGCTTATATTTTTCCGGAACTATTTCATCTATCGCTTTCACCAGTTCGAATGTAGTAACTAACGCTTTCACCTTTCTTTTTTCAACTATTTTTTCGGCTATCATTCCTGCGTATTTCTCTTCTCCGTACTCCCACAGAATTTTTTCTAAATCTTCCTTGCTGTAAGTATTTACGACTTCTTTGGCGGTCAATTGGGATTCCTGATCCATTCTCATATCCAGTTCGGAATCTTTTTGGAAACTAAATCCTCTTTCTGCATTTTCTATTTGGTCAGAAGACAATCCCAGATCGGCTATTATGGCATCAACTTTTTCAATTTTTAACTCCCTTAAAATATTCTTTAAATTAGCAAAATTATCACTTGCCAAGATAATATTTTTTTCTATTTCGGATTTCTGTAATTGGTGCTTGTTTAGAAATTCAGAATTACCCGCCTCGACTCGCGGAAACCGCTCATCGACGCGAGGCGGGGAAATTAGAAATTGAAATCTCTCTATCGCCTCTTTATCTGCATCAATTGCGACCAGCTTACCATCAGGGAAAATTTTGCTTAGTATCGCAACGCTATGTCCTCCTCCGCCTAGAGTCGCATCAACTACAATATTTCCATTTTTTAAATTTAGCCCTTCTAAACTTTCTTTTAGTAAAACTGGCTTATGAATAGACATGATCAGTGATCAGTGATCAAGGAGCAGTGATCAGTAATAAATTTCGTTTTTTGCTCACTGTTCATTGTTCGCTGTTTAATAAATTCCCAATTTACCTAGTTGTTCCGCTATTTCATCTGTATTTTTCTCAGCCTTATTTCTGTAAGTCTTCCATTTATTTTCATCCCAGATTTCCAGACGATTATACAAACCGGCAATGGTCACATTTCTTTTCAATGATGCGTAGCTTTTTAAATAATCAGGAATTAATACTCTTCCCTGCCGGTCTATATCTACATCAATTGCTCCGGCCAGCATCAACCTGATAAAACTTCTGGTTCCGGCTTCTCCTACTGGCAGAGTTCCTAATTTCTTGGCTAGTTCTTCCCAGGTTTTTAAAGGATAAACAAACAGGCACTTGTCCAGCCCCCTGGTTATAACTGCCCTGCTCCCTAAGTCTTTCCGGAACTTTGAGGGAACAGCCAGTCTTTTTTTCAAATCAATTGTGTGTGAATACTCTCCAATAAACATTCTGTTTTGTAAAAAATGAGAGAACGCAAAATAATGGAGTTACCCCCTTAAATTGGTAATTCCCACTTTATACCACTTTATTACACTATGATGTAATTTTACCCCACCAGCACCCATTGGTCAACATAACAACCCAAACAAAAAAAACGGCTTAAGTAAGCCATTTTACCGAAAGTTATCCACTATTTATTAACTTTTCACTGTACTAACTATTCTTTTTGCATATAAATAGTTCTAGTTGGATAAGCCATGGAAATATTTTCTTTTTCAAATTCGTCTCTTATTTTAAAATTAATTTCTTGTTGAGTGTCCATATAAACATTATAATCCCCTGTCGTCACATAATAGACAGCTTCAAATGACAGAGCTGAGTCGTCAAAACTTTTAAAATGAACTCGGTTAAATTCAGCCTGACTAGCTGACCCGATTATTTCTTTTACCATGTCCGGGATTTTCTTAAGCTTATCATTGGAGATTTCGTAAGTTACACCGAAAGAAAATGTTATTCTTCTTTTTTCCATTTTCTTAAAGTTTTGGACGCGGGCTGATGTAAGCTCCCTGTTTGAAATAATTATTTCTTCACCCTGCAAGGATTCGATTCTGGTTGTTTTAATTCCCACCTTTTTTATCGTTCCCATATGTTCGCCGACGATAATAAAATCACCTATCTCAAACGGCTTGTCAAAATAAATAGCGAACGAGCTGAACAAATCGGCTAAAATATTCTGGAGAGCAAAGGCTACAGCGATTCCTCCAATTCCTAGGCCCGCAATAAGAGAGGTGACATTTACTCCTAAATTAGACAGTATTAGGAGCAACCCCACTGACCAGAGCGCTAGCTTGGCGATAAACCTGATTCCTGATGCGGCACTCTCTTTTCCCTCTCCTCCTGCAAACTTCCTTAACACATAATCAACCAATAACTGCAAAGACTGGATCGCTTCAAGTACTATCCATATTAAAAGCGCGGCATCAAGTATGTTTCTTACGGCAGTATTTACTGTTAAAAAACTAAAGGCAAAATAAAGCGCCAAAAATGAATAAAACGGAGGCTTTAGCCTTCCAACTATTTCAATAAGCGTATCGTCAATGTCAGTTTTAGTCTTTTTAGAAAGTTTTTTGAGATGACTCAAAATAAGGGTTTGAATAAGTTTAAAGGCGATCAGAAAACCAACAAAAACCAAAAAGGCAATCGCCCACTCCCTAGCAGCATTTCCCAGAAATTCGTACTGCCAGATTTCTAATGAAGTTATATTTTCTAACATATTATCAATTTTCTAAAACTCACTGGTACATTATATCACACATTTAAAGTATGGTATAATGGCACCAATAGAAATCCAAAATTAGGCTCCGTTCGGTTGTGTGTTTTGGGGTATGGCGGATTTCACAAAATATGCTAAAATAGCAATATTAGAGGTCAAGTACGTATGAAAAGGCCACTTGACGGAGTAACAAAAACAAAACCTGCCCGCCATCGCTACACTCAGGCGTCAGCAGGCGGGACAAATAAAAACCAAAACACAGAAGAAAAGAAAACGATTCTTGACTCAAGAAAAAGGTTTTTTCTCAAAACCATCGGCGCCGTTGGAATAGGTGCTTTTATTTTTTCATTACTTTCTAAAAAAGCCCAGGCACTTACTTTTGGAAGCAATATGAGGGCTCCTGATCCAATCGGACTTAAAGATTCAGGTGGCACAGCGATAAATCCGGCCAAGGAAGAAGATACTTATCCTACCGGATCATCTTCTGATGGCACAATAGCCTTAGCTTCAGCTAATACTTGGTACGCTGTGCCCTCTTCAGCTCCGACTACTGATTATACAATAATCGTCTCTTTAGAAAATGCCGACGGCACTGTCCGCTGGTCTTTTAATAATGGCGGGACTCCGTCAGCTACCAATGGAAACTTAGTGCCTAATCATATAGCAATAAATATTGGCGCTAATAAAACCTTGTATTTCGGAAGCTCAACCGCCGGAGACGATGTTAATTATACGGTAATAGAAAAGGAATAAAATAAATGGCCAATACAATAACAAGAACAAATCCAACAGATAGTAGAAGCGGAACTCGTAATGTTATATGGGTTGAGGGCAGAAAGTATGCAGGCACAGCAGAAGGCGGTGCAACAACCTATCTTTACGATTCCGCTTTGTCAGGAGTTGCAGAAGAGAATATTGTTGAGTCAGGAACTTCTGATGCTTCAACCACAACTTATTATGACGGGGCTGGCACTCGTAATATTATTTATGAAGCAGGACAAAATTTTAGGACTACTTGTATGAGAGGAATGACTCTTGTTCGCAATGATACTGGGGCTATTCATAATACAGATATTCGTGGACCATACCATAATATAAGATTGAGGATAGGGGCGGCATTTCCAGTAAGCACAGCTTATGAAGTGCATGGATTTGCTAAATTATCTCCAACCAATTACTTAAATCATTTTCAAGGTAATCTTATATATATTCATACAGGAACTGGTAAAGGTCAAGTAAGACATATTAAGTCTGTTTATGATGATGGAACAAATGTTTATTTAATGGTGTAGTAAAAACAAACCACTTACTTGAAGTTGGTTTAAATCCTAAGTCGCCGCTTTCATCTAAGAAAATATATGCCATTTAAATTTATTTATTTTTCCCAGTCTTCAATAATAATTCTCTTCCCGACTTGCCTGACAACCACTTTTTGCCTATCTCTCCATTTAAGGTCTCGGATCATCTCAATTGGAATAGTTACGCTAACGCTTTTATCGTTTCCAGTCCGCGTGAGCTTTCTTATGTTTCTCTCACTTAATCTTCTTCTTGGCATATGTTTTTTATTCTAGAGTTAATTCTAGAATTAACTCTAGAATTTTTTAAATTTACCAGCTTCCTCCTCCCCCGCCACCGAAGCCTCCTCCTCCCCCGCCACCGGAAAATCCGCTTCCTCCTCCAGAAGCGGATGACGGCCTGGAAACCATCGTCGTATTAGCGGAAGCGGAAAAACTGCTCAAGCTATTGGCCAAAACCACAGAGTTGAAACCGGCTCCTGTTGGATCATTGTACCAGCCGGGCTGCTGGCTGTAGATATCCTTAAATTGTTCCGCCCATTTTTTTTCCACGCCCAGCACCATCGCGTACGGCAAGAGCTTCTCAAACTGCTTTGGATCCTTTTTGGGTGCGTTATGGAATTCAATCCTGTCTTTTTCCGCCACAGACAAATATCTTTTTAGCCCCAATATATGCTCCCTGGCATGCACTCCTTTCAGTGTTCTAACTGGCATAATAAAGCTGAATATAATTATTAAAACTGCGGAAGAAAGCAGGCTAAAAATACCAAAGCCGCCAAAAATCGGGCCGACGAAAAAAGTTATAAAAACTAGAACTATCCCTACACCAGCATAAACTCCCCTGACTTTGTTCGGATTCCTGGGAAAATATCCTTTCTTGACGACAACTTTGTAAAGCTGTTTTTTAATTTTCGCCAAGTCATCGTAAAATTTATTTTTCAAATCCGATAATTTCACACTGTCCTTGCTTCCAAACAGACCCTTTACTAGCTTCTTATCAAAATCATTATCCAGGCCATCTTCAATTTTAAGCTTATCAAGTTGATAATCCGTTGATTTAAAAATCAGTTTCTTGCTTTCAATGCGAGTAATTTTTAAATATCCCCTAACCGCTAAATTGATAATTTCAGAAGATATGTCCTTATTCTGCACTTTTTCATCAATAACGGTTCCCACTTCTGCCGGCGTAAGATTATCCGGCGCGTCAAATTGGGCAATAATAGTGCCCCTGCCTTTCGGATCTTTTCCTTTCGCATACCAGAGATTCAATAGTATCCCCAGAATTATCACCGGAATAAATAAAATCCAATTGTCTTTTAGTGTTTCAAGAAAACTTTCCATTGTCGTGGGCTTTGCCACAATTCCTTTCGGAAAGCCAATAACAATAGTAATTCCCTCCCGTGGCTTGAGCGGCCGGGACTTAAAAAACAGGTTATGATTTTTGGAATCATAAATCTGGTTGCCGCATTTTTCAACGCTTCCGAAGCCGCCGACAAAACACTCTTTTTGGACATCAGCAGTTTCATTACCGTCTGGAAGCGATACTTGAACAGATGGGTTGCTAATAGGAACATCCCACTCAATCCCTATCGCATTCCAGTAAAGCTCGTCATAACTTTCGAAATAATTGATTGCCCGTTTTATTTTGTAGTCAATGACATAAATTTTCCTGCCACTTACTAGCTTATTGGCATCGCCTATTTTTATCTGAACATTATTTCCGTCCTTAGACTTTTTGAAAGCATATGGCTTCCCAAATCCATCAGAAACATAAATATCGGAAATGCGAAGTTTGTAATTTCCTCCCCTAGCCTTATATTCAACAGGAATATCCCTAAAAATCCCGTGCCTTTTCTCATTCCCGAAATCATAGCCGATCGTTTCCTTGATATCAATACTGGCATCCGGATTTATTTTTATAGTTACATTATAGCTATCAATTTTTTCCGCAGCTAAAACACCAGTACACAAAAATAATCCTAGAAAAATAATAAAAGCTGTTAAGTACTTGCCCCGTATCACAAAAGATCGCGCATACAAATTCTTAAACAAATGAGTAAATACAACCTCGGAGATAATATTCCAAAGCCAAACAAGTAATTTTGTGACGCGGGGTTTACTAATTGATTTCATATGCTACCATTATACCAGTTCTTAAAATAATCCAAAAAGGAGGGAAATTTAAATGGCTAAAAATAGTAAAGATGCTTGTTTAATGCCAACAGATGGAGATATTGAATGGGTAGTTAATTCTGTCCAAA
>BDTH01000070.1 GCA_002923195.1 bacterium BMS3Abin15 | reverse complement strand
GAACCCGCAGAATACCTATTCTCTAAATAGGCGTGTATGCCAATTCCACCACATCGCTACATATATATATATTACTATCTCTGATTAATTCAGAACCTCTCTGTAGCAATCTAAGTTACCATGCATAGCAGGACCATAATCAGCAGATATTAAAACATTATTAGAGTACACCTCAGCTAAACTAATTGCATCCTGCCATTTTTGCTCATTGGGACACCCATTATTATCTACATCAATTCCAAAGAGTGAGACAAAAGCATTTTCAGTTAAAACCGTATCGAGACTTTCTAATAAATAGTTATCACCGTGGTCACGTATTGCCCCCCTCATAGTATCACGAATTTCCTCAAAAAAAGTTAACATTGCTTGACGGTAACTATCTCCATAGATTCCAATTATTAGAGTTTGTTGGTTTGAACTGTTTTTTAATTCTTCTAAATAATTTAATAAATCGCTATAACTGTCTCCAAGGGGTGAGACAAAAGCAGTTTCAGATAAAACCGTATCGAGATTTTTTAATAAAAAGTAATCGCCATGGTCACGTATTGCCCCTGCATTGCCCCCAAGTTCAGAATTATCGTTTTCTATTCTTATAGCAGCACGAATTTCCTCAAAAAAAGTTAACATTGCTTGACGGTAACTATTTTCATCAATCACAGCCTGGGCATTTTGACGTGGCTTCCATTCAACATGGTCAAGAAATATTCCATCAAGAGATTGCCCAACTAAATGATTATATCTTCCCATAATGCCCTGTGCGACTTTTGACATATATATGCGTGCGTCTGTATTCCTAATATCAATATAATACAAATCATCTCCATCATCAAAATTAATCATTCTCCCTGAAGTATCCTTCAAATAATACATGTCTATCCATTTAGCTTCCGAATCAACATACTGTGCTAACTTATCATATTCTGAAATAAACGACCGTTTTATAATAGCTCCGGTATGATAACCGATAATTCTTACTCCTAGGTAACGATTTCTTAGTACAGCACTATTCATTTTCCACCAGCTATCCCATTGTGGAAGAAGATTTAAAAGTGCCCAGGCATAAGCATTTTGAGGATGATCAGAAATATTTTCAGTATCTAATAAAATTCCTGCTGCAATGATTGTTTTTGAATCATTTTCATTATCTGCGCCTTGCATTTCCACATCGTTTTTTTCTTCTGCCTTAGGACACTCTGTAAACTCACAATCAGGCCCAATCCTCCCGACAGAACTTCCATCAGAACATATTTTGGCATCTTCAGGACAAGCTGTAATTGACTTTTGTTTCTGTTTAATATCTTTAGTTTCTGTTAGATTTTGTATCTGCTTAGTAGTTTTTTCTTCTTGATTACCTGAAAAAAATAACAAACCAACAACAACTGCCATAGTGACAACTATTCCTATCACTATAATACTTGGGATTCTTTTATCCATATCTAAATCTTATCACAAAACAAAAAACACCTGAAATGGTGCCCTTTGCCAAAAACCGGAGCGAGCGACGAGAATCGAACTCGCGGCTTATCCTTGGCAAGGATATGTATTACCACTATACTACGCTCGCATAAAAGTTTTAATCTGTGGGACCGGCAGGGTTCGAACCTGCGACCAAGCGATTATGAGTCGCCTGCTCTACCACTGAGCTACGGTCCCATAAGTCAAAAATTGTGCCTGGGGGCAGGATCGAACTGCCGACCCGCCTCGCGTCGACGAATGTCTCCACGAATCGAGGCGGGCACCAGAGCAAAGCTCGGTGCGGGGTAAAATTTTCAGCCTGCCCCTGCACTAAAACCGCACAATAATGTGCCGCGGGACAGGATCGAACTGTCGACACAAGGATTTTCAGTCCTTTGCTCTACCACTGAGCTACCGCGGCTTCAGATATTTTTTAAGCTTTCTTTAAATTCTCTATTTTTCTTTTTTAAATAAATCTCTTCAATCCTAGCCTCTTTTATGTTTTTTACTTTTTTTTACATGCCACAATAACCAGGGCCGTTTGTTTTTAGTATACTCTAGCTTTCCCAAATTATGCTCTTCTAATCTTCTGGCGGGATCTTCGCTAACTCCTACATAAAAACTGCTGTCTTTTTCGCTTTTTATTATGTATGTGTAAAACATTTTCAAAAAATTTGCTCTACTTTACCCCGCCGGGCGGGGCAAGCTGAGCTACCCAGGCGTTGTTCTGTGGGCAATATAGGACTCGAACCTATAACCCCCTCGGTGTAAACGAGGTGCTCTAGCCATTGAGCTAATTGCCCATGTTTACTGTAAATTATGCTGAAATTTTGAGGTGCCTTCGGCGGGACTTGAACCCGCATGGCCTTGCGACCCATACACCTCAAGCATGCTTGCCCCGTCACTTATTGGTGGGGATAGAGGGACTCGAACCCTCATGCTCAGGGAGCCACGCCCCTCAAGCGTGTGTGTATACCAAATTCCACCATATCCCCCAACGTCAGATGTGGCCTTATGGGTATAAGTGACGGGGTGAATATACCAATTCCATCCGCCTCGCGCCTGTCTCGCCGAGCCAAGGCGGATCGACGAGTGTCTCTGCGAGTCGAGGCGGGCCACGAAGGCTTATTTATCGGGTTCAGTGCCACGGCAAACTACCACGATATATGAATTATATTATTTCTTTTTTTCTGCTTGCTCCGTAACTTCTGCTTTAGCAGAATGGTCCAGGGTCTTTTTCGTCTCGGCGTCCTCTTTTTTTTGTGACTTCACTTCCTTACTTTCCTTTTTGACCTTAGATTCAGGATTACTCTTTTCTTCAGCTTCCTCCTGCTCGTCTTCCTGTACATCTCTCGGTTTCTCTTCTGAAGATTCCTCCTTCTTGGTAAACTCGGATAAATCCTTGTATTTCATCCTCATTGACTTAGTGGATTTTCCCCTTATATAATACAACTTAGACCTTCTTACTTTGGCCCTTTTTACCAATTCTATTTTTTCTATATGGGGTGAATAGATGGGCAGTATCAACTCTACTCCCACACCAAATGATATTTTACGTACAGTTATCATTGGAGAAGAACTTTGCTTTCCGTTTATGGCAATAAGGATTCCTTCAAAAATCTGAGTTCTTTCTTTTTCTCCCTCTTTAATTTTTCTGTGAACCTTGACAATATCACCAGCCTTAAGGTCTGGTAATTTTTTACTCCTTTGGCTCAAATTAAATTCAATTACTTTTTTATTCATATGTTTATTATACTATACTGATTAGTTTCCGCCGAAGGTGTACCAGCCATAGGCTGGAAATTAAAAATAACCCACCGGCTGAGTATTTTGCGAAATTAATAGAATTTTATAGCCTTTTCATCCTACATTCTTATTGCACTTTAGTCAACCCCGTTAGAAACTCTTTTGCTTTAGTAGAGCTTAATTCTACTTGTCATTCCTGGCTACCGAAGCTTCTAGCGGGGTCAAGAAATCACTGAAATCTTCGGGTAGTTCTGTCTGGAAAGAGTGTTTTTTACTCCATAGTTTGAACTCTAGATCTTTAGCGTGAAGTAGCTGCCGAGAAACATTTTTTGGCTTGATAGTTTTCTTTAGCTTGTATTTATCATCTCCCACAACCGGATGATCAAGGGAAAATAAATGAATTCTAATCTGATGCATTCGCCCGGTGTGTGGAGTCAGTTCTACTAAGGAATAGTCTTTATATTCTTTTAAAACTTTATATTCTGTAACAGCTTCACGTATTTTAGTCTTAGTTTTTCTCCCGGCTATAACTTGCTTTTTATAATTCCCCGCTCGGGCAATAGGCTTCTCAATTATTCCTTTCTTGCTTTTTAATTTTCCATGAATTACCGCCAAGTATTTTTTAGTAATTTTTCTTTCCTTGAATAATTTTTTTAACTCGTTAAAAGATTCTTGATTTCTAGCAACAATCATGATTCCTGAAGTATCTTTGTCCAGACGATGTACAATTCCCGGCCGAAGATCTGCTTGCTCTGAGCTTGTCCGCCTCGGTGAAGTCTTGGCGAGACGGGTCGAAGGGTCACTGATATTTTTGATTTCTGGAAATTTAGCTATTAATCCGTTAATTAACGAATTCTTGTCATCATAATTAATCGGATGGGTTTTTAAACCGGCAGGCTTATCAACCACAATAATATCTCTGTCTTTGTAGATAACTTCAAATTTTACTTCCGGATTGGGTTTTAATCTTCCTCTCCCTCCGGGAGAGGATAGAGGTGAGGGAATAACTATTATATCACTTCCTTTTAATTTATAACTGGGCTTTGCTTTCTTACCATTTACCAGAATATTTCCATTTTTTATATTTCTAACAATTTCTGCCCGCGTATATGAAAAAAGTTCCCTAACAAGGAACTTGTCAATTCTCTGTTTTGATTGTTCTGATTTAACAATAAGCTCTCTCATGATTATTTTTATTGTTTACCCCGTTATGAGCGGAGCGAATTTTATGGGGTGGGCGAGAGGCCCCGCAAAATTTTCTACGAAAATAAACGGGGCAAGGGGAGTCGCCCCAGTAGCAGAAACTTCGTTTCGCTACGGGGTAAAAACCTCCACGGATTGCTCCATCCCGCCTTGGCGTGACGTGTTCCATTTAATTATTTAATGTGCCCAGGAGAGGACTCGAACCTCCACGGATTGCTCCACCAGTTCCTAAGACTGGCGTGTATACCAATTTCACCACCTGGGCATGTTTATAGGCTTTTTAAGTATTCCTTTCCTATTCCGGATTTAAAATATTTTTCTCTTTTTCTTGCTTTAATTCGCGAAAGACATTCTTCAGTAAGTAATATTTCAAATGGTGCATAGGATCTTGTTGTACTTTCCCTCTTATTATTATGCTCTTTGATTCGCCGTGTAATATTATTTGTTATGCCAACATAAATATAGTTTCTAGCCTTGCTTTTGATTGCATAAACATAATACATATTTTTAAGACTAGCGTGTATACCCCTGCCTGCCAGCAGGCAGGAATTTCACCACCTGGGCAATAAATATAAATACTATCAAAAAATTTTAAAAATTACCAGTTACTAGTTACAGGCTACTGATTACTGATCTAATTCTATCAATTTCCTCCCGCAGAGCCCCTTCATCTTCGTATTCTCCATGATGACGAGAGGCATTTCCATAGGTCTCCCTTTTTTGGTCCAAATGGATATTTATTGATAGATTGGCATTTTCCAATTTAGTAAAAGCATGAAATCTGGGAAAACCAGCTCGTGCTAAAGGACGGACAAAGCTCATTTCTCCCGCCTCGCGTCGACGAGTGTCTCCGCGAGTCGAGGCGGGTCTCCATTCATGCCTTTGAAAAGCATACCCCGCCCTTCTCATAATATTGGCTGGATTATCTTTTACATTTTCTATAATTATCTTCATTTTTTACTAGTTACTGATTTATACTATTTCTTCTTTAACTTTATTTAGTGCCTCAATCACCTTACCATCTTTTCTTAATTTATCAACCACTTCGGCCACATTACCAGCTGTATCAGCAAAGCCTAGTTGTTTTGATAGGAATATTTTCATTGCTTTGCTGTCTGGTTTTTTCTCAATATATCTGGCTATGATTGCGTACCAAAGTTCAATTGTTTCTTGCCCGCCTCGCGTCGACAAAAGGTCTCCGCAAGTCGAGGCGGGTGAAACACCAACTAGATTACTAACTTCGGGAGGATTATTAAAATAATTGACGATTTTTTCCCAATTTTTATAATCATCATA
>BDTH01000069.1 GCA_002923195.1 bacterium BMS3Abin15 | reverse complement strand
AGAAATCTGACAGCAGAGGTAGTTAATTAAGTTAAAAACGCCACCCTACGGGTGGTCAGCCGCAGGCTGAAATTTAATATAGCAAAACACCCCGTTTATGTGGGGTGTTTTGTATTATTGTGGGCGAGGAGGGACTCGAACCCTCATGAAAATGAATTCACAGAATTTTAAGTCCTGCGTGTATACCGATTCCACCACTCGCCCGATTTATTATATTTTTAATTTTCCTGAGGTCACGGTGGGATTTGCACTCACGAATAGTGGTTTTGCCCGCCCACCAACGCTTGAGTTTGAGGTCGCACCCGGAATTGAACCGGGGTGGAGGGTTTTGCAGACCCTTGCCTAACCACTCGGCCATGCGACCATAATCTAATTTTCTCGACAGAGTCTCGGTCAAAAAAACTGTATGTCTGAGCGCTTCCTGGGTTTCCTTTTGAAACCCGTCGAATGATTGCTTACATCCGACCCACTCGGCCATGCGACCACGTTGGCAAAAGCGGGCGGGCAGGACCCCTATACAGCTACTTCACCACGTGACCAGTACCAACCATATTATCAAAACGGTATCTAAGCGTCAATAAAAAATGTCTATATAGATATTAAAAAGGCTAGTGTATTTTTACATTAGCCTTTTTATTGCAAATTAGCGCTTCCTATCCGTTTAACAAAAACTTTATTAGGATAAGACTCTGTTTCAACACGAACTATACTATAAAACACCATGGTATCTATTCTCCCAGTAAAATTGTGACTCAGTGTAAAATTTTCTCCTTTAGCAACTTTTCCGCTAATCTTAATTTTTCCAATTGATTTAGCATTTTTTGCTGATAAGTTGTTTTCGTTATTATCTACTATGGAATAAACATCATATAGGATCTCCATTTTTTTATCCCTCCCTTTTAAGGTACTGGATAGACTTATTTTAGTATATCATATTAAAACTATTTTTCTATAATGTCAATAAAAATAAAAAGCGGGCATTGGTTTTTAACCTCACCGCTTCATAAAAACTGAAAATAAGCATTATTCTTTGGGATGACTTGGCATACTTCCCATAAGAAACTCCTTATAAGATATAGCTCCTTTTTCGCGATTATCCGCACCATCTTTACTATAAGGAATTCCCCCTGAATAATAGACAAATTTAATATCGCCTATTTCTTTTCTTCCAGTGAAGGGTATGTATTTGATTATTGCCTTTCCGCTTCCTTTACAATCATTACAAACTGCTCCAAATCCTGGTCTTTCAGTAAAACCTCTATATACACCTGTTCCCTTACAAGAATTGCATTGAACTTCTATTCTAACTTCGTCCATAATAATGCCTCCCTTTTTTATTTTTTAAATTAACTAAGTCAACAAAAAAGCATAGCACGAGGCTACACTTTTGTCAATCTCATCGCTGTGCAGGAGCAAGCTCCTGCACTAGTTATATAGTTAAATAAATATTAAAATAATCTTGTTAACCAAAGAGTTTATTTTAAATCCCAGACTTTTTAAAAACTTAATTACATAGTGTTCTTCCAAATAGTTGTTTCTGGTAAAAACATAAGTGAGTCCATCATGTTTCACTGCTAAAGCTCCTGAAACTATTTCTTGATTATTTATTATACTATCAAGCAACCCAATGTTCCCCATGAAACTTATTAATAATATCTTAAAGTCTTTTTTATCTGGATCTAGGGACTGTTTTCCCAAAAATTCATCTAGTATTTTTATAATTTCTTCTTCTGTATCTTTTGTATCTCCTGTATTTTCCGCGTTAGCCAATGTAGGTTCCGCATTATTCTGCGCCGTTGTCCATTTCCATTTTCCATCTATTTCTTCATAAATCTCATCGTCCTTGACGCTTTCATCTTTTTTATCATATTCAAGATCGTAAGCTACTTCTCCGTCGGGATAGCGAAGTTCTATTTTGGCTCTCTTGTTATTTAAGGTAAACCGACACATATCACGGGTTAGTCTCTCTATCTCTCCTGCTTCTATAATTAACTTTTCGTAAATCGGATGGTTATATAATATTTTCCATCCGGTAGCCACGCTCCAGCTTTTTAAATTAACTTTTCCGTCAGATTCATTTTTTATATCAATCCATTCAAAATCAGAATCTTTCCCTGATGGGTTGGGAGAGAGACCTACAATTTTTATGTCCTGATGAGGAAACTTTTTTACTTCAACTTTAAATTTCCCAATTACTTCCTCGCTTCCGTCAGAAACCTTGATACTGGCCTTGTAATTTCCTGTCTTTAAATACTTGTGTCTTGTTCCTTGCTTATAACTCCTATGGTTGTCTCCAAAATCCCAGACAAATTTTAGTTCGTCCTTGTCTAGATCACTGGCTTTAACTTCAAAATCAGCATAAACGTTCTTATAAACATTTTTGTCTATTTTTATTTTTACCTGGGGAAGATTATTAAATTTATTCTTTTCCCCTGGAGTTAAAAACCTGCTCCATCTCCATTTCTTGCCATTGAAGTTGTAAGAAGCGTCTTCATCGCTTCCTGAATAAGTCGCAAGCGACACAGTTTTTCCATTAGGATCTATCAGGTAAACCTTTTCTTCCCCTGAATTATTAAGAGCAAATTTAAAATTCTTTCGATAGATAACTAAGTATTTTTTAGATTCTACGATCGTATTTTCCGGTAAAACATACTTTCCCGTACTGGAAGCGTCTCTTAATGTCCAGTTGGCTAAGCCAATGTTTTCTCCAGTGGGATTATAGATTTCGATATATTCTCCTTCTCCTTCCTCTCCTGATGGATTAGGAAGAATTTCATTAAGATAAATTTTATTAGTATATTCTTTTTTCTCATCAAATTTATTTTCTGCTCCTGGAGTTTTATACCGAGTCCATAAGAAGCTATTTCCATCAAAACTATAGGAATATCCTTCCTGTGTTGTGCTATAAGCAATGTAGTCAATCTCGTCTTCATTGGGATCACGAAGCCAGACACCTTCGTTTGAATTATTAAGAGCAATCTTGCTGTAAAAAACAATATAATCATCGGGGTTGATCGTTCCAGACAACTTAACTGGATTCTTATTTCTTCTTGCCTTATCCTCTATCAGCCAGCCGTCTAGATTAATATATTCATCCCCATAATTATACAGTTCGATAAATTCGTATTTCTTTTCCGGTGATTTTTTCGGATTAGGAAAAAGCTCGTTAATTCTTATGTCTTTAGAATATTTTTTATCATCATTTTCATTATCGTCATCGTTGTCGTCATTATTGTCACCAGAGCTATTTTGAGGATCAGGACTACTTAAAATAAAATCATTTTTATTATTGTCAGTATCTTGATAAACACCCGCATTATCTTTCCTTATTATACTTTCGGAGCTAGTAGGATTAGGAGCTGGATCATTTCCCTCATACTGAAAGGCTTTTCCATATCCTACGTAGTCAATTATGTCTTTGTCGTTGTTGTGATTTTTTTCTGGAGACCCAACGCTCCCTGTGGCTAAATAAATGACATTATTGTTCGTTAAAGTAAAGTCAGACAACGCGTCAGCTCTATTTTTTAACTGCTTCTTAGCCTTATTTCGTACATGAAGATAAAATCCCCTAGATAATATGGTAGTGTCTCCAGGATACTCAGCATTGTGACTAGTTTTTCCATAAATCAACAGCACACTGGGATTGCCACCAGAAGCAGTTGCTCTTTCTATGCGGTAATCATTATCAGCTAAGTTTATATCATTATCAGTAGGATTATAAAGTTCTATCCAATCATTTGCCCCATCTATATAAACCTCACTGATAACCACATGAGATATATCAGCTAGTCCCTCACCACTTAACACAAAGAACAACAAAACAGTTAAAATTATGATTTTTATTTTCATTTTTGTATCAAGCTTATATCAAAAATGCGGCTAACACGCCGCATTAGCCGCATCCTTTAGCATATTATAACTACATATTCATACTGCCTTCGCGAACCATTTCCCCTAAGCGCTGGGTACTTCTTTGAAGAGCCTGTTTTTGAAGCTTCATTATTTCGCTCTTTGTATGATAAGGGTCCGGGATATGCCGAAAGACAAATCTTGTTTCCTGTCCGGCTGTCTGGACATACACATTCCCGTAATTCAAAATGGTGGGAATCACTCCTCCGACTTTAGTAGTAACATCTTGGATTTTAGAAAGTTTTAATTCGCTGACCTGGCGAACAAAGACTCCTTTTTGCTCGACATTAATTATACGTTCCGTGGTTATAACCCAAATGTCCAAATGATAATCAATCCAAATCAGAGAAGCGTAAAGCCATAAAATTAAGGCGAATGTGCTTTCTATAAAAAATACAATTGCATAAGTATTTGTATTCTCCAGCTTGGGCAAAAAATCAGATATTAAATCCGGTAGAGAGAAAAATCCCCAGACAAGAAAAGCCGTTCCGGCGAAAATAATTATAAATTGTTTAAAAATATCAAACCAGTGCCGATGAATGACTCGAATCACTCTTTCTTGTTTCCCTATATCTCTAAAATGGAGTTTTCCAAGGTTTATCATCTTGGTTTTTACTATCAATTAAATTATTAATACTGTCGATGGGTAAAACTTTTTCCAGTTTCATAGATGAAAACAGAACAGAATTGGCAAAAAGAAGAGTGCTGGTTACAACAATGAAAACAATCAACATTAAAACAGTTGCCGCTTTATTATAGGAATACCTAATAATATGAAAAATTATAGTCACACTTATGGCTATGCAAATGAAGAAAAAAACTGTATAAAGAATTTTAAAAATATCCATTTGTTTTTTACATTAATTCCTGCTGTTTTTCTGAGGGAATGCTATGTCCCAAATGCTTAAACCCATTCCTGGTAACAACCCTCCCCCGGGGAGTGCGCGCCAGAAAACCAAGCTGGATTAAATACGGTTCGTAAACATCTTCTATGGTTTGAACCTCTTCTGAAGTAGCTGCAGCAATGGTTTGAATGCCCACCGGGCCACCGTCAAATTTATTAATTATAGTTTCTAAAATTTGCCGGTCAGTCGGTTCCAATCCTACTTTATCAACGTCCAGCATTTTCAGCGCTTCTTCGGCAACGTCTTTATTTATTCTATTATGATTTCTCATTTGGGCAAAGTCCCTTACTCTTTTCAAAATTCGATTAGCCACACGAGGGGTCTGGCGGCTGCAAGAAGCTATTTTTTTAGCCCCGCTGTCATCAACGTCAATTTCCAAGATATTACTGGATCGATCTATAATATCTTTTACTTCGTTCTCATTGTAGAAATCCAGACGATGAATAGCTCCAAAACGATTGCGCAAGGGACTGGAAATAGACCCCAGCCGGGTCGTAGCTCCTATCAGAGTAAATTTAGGAAGATCAAGCTGGAGAGTTCTAGCTGACGGCCCTTTGCCGATAATAATATCCAGTTTATAATCCTCCATAGCCGGATAAAAAACTTCTTCAATAACTTTATTAAGTCGGTGGATCTCATCAATAAATAAAACATCGCCGTCTTGAAGATTGGTTAGAATTGATCCCAAATCACCCACTCGTTCAATCGCCGGACCGGAAGTTACTCTGATATTAACTCCCATCTCCTTAGCAATAATATGAGCCAGAGTAGTCTTGCCCAGCCCGGGAGGACCATAAAGCAACACGTGCTCTATTGGCTCTTTTCTTTTCTTGGCAGCTTTAATAAAAATATCAAGGTTTTTCTTGATTTTTTCTTGCCCCACGTATTCGGAAAAGCTCTGTGGACGAAGAGTTTTGTCCAGTTTTGCGTCCTCTACTTGTTCTTTAGAATTTATAATTGCCATATGAATATTGTGTATTGGTAAGTGTATTACATTAGTCAAGGTTTGTCACTTATTCGCAAGATTTGCCCTATATAACTGTATTATACCGCTATTTGACAAATCTTGAAAGGTATGATATGCTACTTGGTCATCCTTTAAAAACTCTTATTTTTAAGTGGTTTTTAGGATGATTAGCAGTAAACTGTAGGCAAATTGGGGACTCCTATCTTTTGTCCTCAATCCGGGAACTGTTTATCAAGATATGGGCGAGCTGGTAATCCCCCACACCAATTCTTAATAAATATAGCGTGAGCTTTAGAAATTAAGAATTGAGAATTGGTGTGGGGGTGTAGCTGACTCGTACCTCGATACTGTTCTCTCCCTCTGGCCCCTGTGTTAGAGGACTTGTCTACAGATTAGTGCAAAAACATTTTAGC
Source organism: bacterium BMS3Abin15 (assembly GCA_002923195.1). Taxonomy (GTDB): domain Bacteria; phylum Patescibacteriota; class Minisyncoccia; order Moranbacterales; family 2-12-FULL-40-10; genus BMS3ABIN15. The sequence goes on along the minus strand of BDTH01000069.1, from coordinate 32,332 downwards.
ATCTTAACATTTAAACATATAAACATAAACGACTTTTTTAAAGGAGGGGGAATGTTAATTATCGGGCGCATTTTGTATGTAGTGGGACTTATGGTTTTATTAGTTTTTGCCTTGAACGCTAACGGTGACCGTTTTCCTTACGTGTTTATGGTCTATCTCGGTAGTGTCGTCGGAGTGGTAATAATGATATTAGAAACAAAAAAGCAGCTAAAAAAAGAAGAGCAAGGTTTATTAGTCAAGGGGGTCACGCCAGAAGACATTACTAAAGAAGGGTCTTCCTTCTTCGAAGCAAAAATACTTATAACATATGAAAGGGGAGAACTTAATTCGGTAAAGCTTCTGTCTGGCACTACCCAAAAAAAGAATAGTCTGACATCTCACTTTTAGAACTCAGGGGGTGAAGAGAAATCTTCGCCCCTTTTTATTTGGGAAAATTTATATTATATGTCATTGCGAGGAGTATGACGACGAAGCAATCTCTAAATTATTTAATGATATCACCACGCTTCACTCGCGATGACAGTTATTTAAATACTTTCCGTAAAAATTTCACAATCCAACTGGTTAATTTTCCGAAGTGTTTTTGAAAGTAATAATCTTGAGAGGCGTAGAAGTAATTCTTCTGCGCCTTTTTACCCTCCTTCGCCTCCGCCGATGCTAAAGCTTTGACGGACAAGAAGGCTTCGGAGGATTTCGTCTTACATGTTAAATTAGAATCTTTAAGGGTCTTATTTTCAAAACTTTTTCCTCCCAGGTGTTTAATTTCCACTTCCGGAAAATAAATTATTTTATATCCCGTACTTCTGACCCTTTTACAAAGATCTTCGTCTTCAAAATACATAAAAAACTTTTCATCAAATCCACTAAGTCTGTAGAATAGCTCTTTTTTTATAAACATAGCCGCTCCACTTACCCAATCAGCTCTTGTTTTTTCCTTACTTTCCCAAATTTTTTTACTTTTTGTAGCTCCAAAATTATTACGTATCAAATTTAATAAACTACTTTCTGCACCAGCACACCATCTTTGCGTTTCGTTTTTTATAGTTAAAAGCCTGGGTCCGACCATTCCAATTTTTTCATTATTTTCAAATTCTTCAACGACTTTTTTGATATTTTCTGTCAGCAAAAGAGTGTCTGGATTTAAAAATAGTAAATATTTTCCTCGTGCTTCCTTGGCGCCTAGATTATTGGCTCTGCCAAATCCAACATTTTCTCCCGAGTTAATAATTTTAACATTATCAAATTCAATATCCGATTCATCATTATTAACAACGATTATTTCAAAGCTTAAGTCTTTTATTTTTTCACGAATAGAAACAATGCATTTTTCAATGTATCGTTCACTTTTATAATTTACTATAATGATGGAAAGTGTAATTTCATTTTGCATTTTTGTAATCGTTATAAGCTCTCTGGACTTCCCTAGCCAGTTCATTATTATTTTTAACATCCTTTTTGTTTTTCCGTTTCCTCAAAAACAGATAAAAATACATCCAGAGCTTTAGAAAAAGGGGAGTATTCTTTTTGAAAAATATCAATCCTGAAATAACCAGCCAGTAGGTTTTCGATTTCTTATTTTGCTCACTCTTTTCAAAATGAAAAACTTCAGCGCCTGGAACAATCAATGAATAAAATCCATTTTTCTCGGCCTGTACACAAAAATCAACATCTTCGTAGTAAAGAAAAAAATCTTCACTTAATAAACCCGTTTTTTTTAAGACTTCTTTTTTAATTAACATAGCGCATCCAGAAACGTATTGGGTTTTGAAGGAGTTAACTCTAGAGTTAACTCCGGAGTTATCATGTACGGCTCTCATTGTTAGCCATTTTATTTCTCCTCCCGCAAACCAAATATCATCGGTATTTCCTTTAAAAATTACTGGCCCCACTACTCCTGCGTTTTTGTCTTTTTCGGCAGCATCCACCAACTTTAACAGGGTATCCTTTTTAATTAGGGCATCGTTATTTAAAAGAAAGACGTAGTCCGCCATCTTTTCTAAAGCAAATCTTACACCAACATTGTTTCCGGCAGCAAAGCCTACATTTTTTTCGTTTTTAATGAAATGCGCCTTAGGAAAAAATCCTTTAGCTAATTCTAATGAGCCGTCACTAGAATTATTGTCTACCACTACAACTTCAAAATTAGGGTAATCCATTTGAAAAACACTATTGAGACATTGTTTGATAGTGCTTTCTCCATTGTAGTTCAGAATAATTATAAAGATTTTTGGGCTATTAACCATTATTTTTTGTTCTTATGTTTTATGTACGTCGAGCGACAATGCTCAAAATTTCTTCACTGCTTATGGTTTTCGTCAGCCACAGGAATAAGGAATAAACTCCAGCGCTTCCAAAAGCTAGTATGAAAAAATTCATATCTTTAAAAACGAAAAGGAAGGCCGCCATCACCAGCCCAGAGAATAAGATTCTTACCCCATGTTGGATTTTTGGCCTGTATTTTAAATATTTCAGAACTAAATAGAATGTAAGCGATACCACCAGCATCTCCGTAAAAACAGAAGTGATTGCTGCTCCCGCATAAGAATAGCGGGGGATTAATATCAGGTTGGCGGTTATATTGAAAACGGCGCAAAAAGCCAGGGCCACCATTAGTTTTTTTTGCAGGTTGCCTACCAGCAGGATGTTGTTGAAAAAATGACCGAAGAAAATAAAAGCTAGCGCGAAAACTAAAACCCGAAGAACATTAGCCGATTCCTCAAACCCTGCGCCCCCAATCAAATTTATTACGCCTTCGGAAAGAAACATTGTTCCTACAATCAAGGGGACGACCAAAAGAAAGAATACTTTAAAAGTTTTGTTTGATATATCTTCAAATTTATCCTTATTAGAAAAAATATGGCGAGATATTAGAGGAAGGACAAGGCCAGCTATCATCGCCGGGAAAAAAGTGATATTTTCTATTATCTTGTAGGCGGCACTGTAAATTCCCACATCTGCATTAGTTTTGATTACCGAAAGCATAATGGTATCCAGTTTGAAATATAAAAAGGTGATAAAAACGGATATCCCCATAGGCATTGATTCCTTAAGAAACTTTCTCCAATAGGAAAAGTCTATTTCTGGACTGAACTTTACATATCTTCTGCTCAGGAAAAACACTATTACGAAATTAAATACCATATAAATAAGGAGGGCTATAATAATTGCCATAAAGCCCCAATCCATTATCACGGCCATTATTATAAATCCGGTTTGGATAATTTTTCCCACGAATTCTACTGTAGCCACCTTATACATGACTAAATTTTTCTGGAAAATTCCATTGAGAACCATGTACCCCGAAGAAAAAACAAATGCTGCGGCAGCTATTAATATTCCTTTTTGAACTTCTTGTGGATAGGGAAGAAACTTAATAATAACGAGGGCCAATAAAAAAACAGCCAGGGATGATAATACTCTGAGGGATATTATGTTGCCTATTATTTTTTTCTCATCTGCATCTATTCTTGATATTTCTCTGGTAGTAACGGAATATAAGCCTAGGTCTGCTAGTTGCGTAAAAAAAGAAAAAAACGCAAGCACGATTGCGTAATCTCCAAATCCTTCTTTTCCTAGATAGCGAGTAATAAAGCCTATCCCCACTAACGCCAAAATGGTAGAGAATACTTTGACGACAGAGTTAAAAGCAACATTATATGCTATTTTTCTGGCAACGGCCATGATGACTAAGTCGTCATCCTAAGCTTATTGAAAGATCCCCGCCTGCCATCGCGTGGCTCAGACTCTGCGGGCAGGTCCAGGTTCCTTGCTAATGCTCGGGGCGACGATAATAACTTCTTGTTTAAATTATTTTTACTGGCTTAATTACAATTTTTCTTCCTTCCCCTTCGCCGATACTTTCGGTAACAACTTTATCGTTTTCGGCTAGTTCCATATGGACAATTCTTCTTTCATAAGCGGACATCGGTCTCATTACAACTGCTTTTTTTTCATTAATTGCCTGCTTAGCTATAGAATTAGCTTGTTCGATGATTGCTTGGCTTTTCTGTTGACGATAAGAATTAACATCCACCATAAAATTAACTCTTTCCTCCGTTTCTTTCCTAACAACTAACCTTATAATATGCTGGAGCGCTTGTAAGTTAATGCCATGCTGACCAATAATAAAATTAGAGTTATCACTGACGCTTATATTGCAAACTAGATTGTTCTCTCTGCCCTCTTTCTCTACAGCACCTTGCTCGGAAATATTTTCTTTAATTTCTACCTCAACATCAAACCCCATTTTTTTTAGAAGTTCTTTGGTAATTTTTTTAATAACTTCCGCGATCTTTTTTTCCATTTTTTCTCGTCCCGTTAAATTTATTTTTTAATCGTCCACTCGGGATTATTATTATTCTTGTTTTTGATCTTTAGCAATATACATTTGTTGGCCAATCATAAACAATGTTGATACCAGCCAATAAAGAGCCAGTCCGGCAGCAAACTTGAATCCAATAAAAAGAGTAAGCACCGGCCCTAAATAAAGCATCTGTTTACTCATCATACTGGAAAAATCCGGCTTACTGGAGGTTCTCTTTTTTTTGCTCTTGTCCTCCTTTTTATTTTTCTTCATTATCATCTTCGTCTGGAAATATTGCGCTGTTGCTGCTAAAATAGCCAAGCCCCTGCTAGGCTCCGTCAGTTTTATAAAGCCAATAAACATGTGGTTAATCTTTCCTGGATCAGCAACAAACGAATATAAATTACTGACGTCAACAACCAATCCTGCCATAGAAATATTTATCAGGATCCTATAAATAGCTATTAAAAAAATCAACTGAACTATTAAAGGAAGGCACCCTGAGAGAGGATTAGCCTTGTTTTCTTTATAAAATGCCATTAATTCCTTAGTTTGCTTCTCCTTGTTGTCTTTGTATCTGTTCTGAATTTCCTTTATTTTCGGTTGCAATTCCTGAAGTTTTTTTTGAGATTCGATTTGTTTTCTAGAAACGGGCATCAATAAAAGTTTAAGAAAAATAGTGGTAGCTATAATAGCTACCCCAAAGTCCTGCCCAGGAATAACATTGTACAAAAAAATTAGGACGTTATATAAGGGCTGATAGATCGCTGCATTAAAAATTTCTGCCATTTATTTTTTTAATAATTTACTTTTTTCTAATAACTTCATCAACTGCCTTGGTGCTTCTGTGTAATTAATTTGCTCCTTATTTTGATTATTACTCTTACAAGAAATGACGATGTCGAATCCTGGTTTAATATTTTTTAGCTGTTGATGAAAAACTTCCCTTAGTGTCCTTTTCATTTTATTCCTATAAGCAGCCTTCCCAGAAAAACTTTTTCCTACTAAAAATCCTGCTCTAGTATCTAGTTTGTCATTTTCGGCAATATTGATGATAACATCTCCGCTTTTTAAGAAAAATTTTCTTCCTTTTTGATAGGCTTTTTCAAAGTCTTTCTTTTTTGTTAGGCGATTTTTTTTAGGCAACATCAAAAACAGTGTTTATAATTAAACTGCTAACGTTTTTCTTCCCTTTCTTCTTCTTCTTTTAAGAACGTCTTTGCCATTTTTGGTGCTACTTCTTTTTTTGAATCCATGACTTCTTTTTCTTTTCCTTTTTTTGGGTTGATATGTTCTTTTCATCTGTATTAGACTTAGATTTTACTTAATTTTACGACATTTTTGTTCCACGACTATTATGAAGTTTACCAGCCAGCCAAGAAAAGTCAATGATAATCTTAAAAACAGAAATGTTTTCTGCAACTACCCTATCTAAAACTAAACCGATAAAATTTATTCACAGTTTATGAACAGCTTTATTAACACTCGTTCGTGGTAACTATCGCTTGACTGTGTTATAATTTTCTGTACATAATTAACCACTTATGACTAATAACGAACTCTGGCAAACTGCCTTGGGAGAAATAGAGCTTTCTATATCTAAGGCAAACTTTGTTACTTGGTTTAAAAATACCACTATCCTTTCTAAAGAAGATGGGCGAGTTGTTATCGGTGTTCCCAATGGCTTTGCTAAAGAATGGCTAGAAAACAAATACAATACCTATATAATTAAAGCTCTCCAAAGTTCTCAGGATGACATACGGGAAATAAGCTGTACTATTTATAACATTCTGGAAAAGACTGATGCTGTGAGTCAAGACATAGACGCAGCTAAAGCTCCTAGTCAGATAAAAACAGCTTATCCTATGGTCGGAAATGCCATATTAAAAGAAAATCCAGCCAATGAAGCTAATTTAAATCCTCGCTATACATTTGATAATTTTGTTGTGGGAGAAAACAATGAACTGGCTAGAGCTGCCTGTTATGCCGTATCTCAGAACTTGGGCAATGCTTATAATCCCCTGTTTATTTACGGAGGAGTCGGGCTGGGAAAGACTCATTTATTACAGTCGCTTGGCAACGAGGTAATTAAAAAAAATCCAGAAAAAGAAATAAAATATATAACCTCTGAGAGGTTTACCAGTGAGTTAATAGATGCTATAAGAAGCCAAAGAATAGACAAGTTTAAAAATGATTACCAAAAAATAGATTTATTGATTATTGATGATATTCAGTTTCTGTCCGGCAAAGAAAAGACTCAGCATGAATTCTTCCATATTTTTAATGCTCTCTATCAAATAAATAAGCAAATTGTTCTTAGTAGCGATCGTCCTCCTAAGGCAATTCCCACCATAGAGGAGCGGCTCCGGTCGCGATTTGAGGGAGGGATGATTGCTGATATTGGACAGCCAGACCTAGAAACAAGGATGGCAATTTTGCGGACAAAAATGGCAGAGAAAGGTTTTTATCTGGAAGATGATGTTATAAAGTTTGTTGCTGAAAATATTAAAAGTAATGTCCGTGAACTAGAAGGAGCCCTTAATAGAATAATCGCTTCTTGTGAGTTAAACAAAAGGCCCCCTTCTATTAAAAATGTTGGGCAAACTTTGTCTGAACTAATTTCTAGCGGAAAAAGGAAGGGAATACACCACAAACACATTATAAAAGCTGTTGCTAATTTTTACGAGATCAGTGATAGAGATATTATAAATAAAGGAAGGAGAAAGGAAATTGTTCGTCCTAGGCAAGTAGCTATGTATCTTATGCGCATCGAGCTAAATGCTTCTTATCCTGGGATTGGGGGATGGCTTGGTGGCAGGGATCACACAACCGCTCTTCATGCTTACGAAAAAATTAATAGGGAGCTGGAGGTGGATGAAAAGCTCAAAGAAGACCTTGTAATTATAAAAGATAAGTTGTATAGCTTATAAGTTGTGGAAAAGTTGGGAATTGCTTCTGTATTCTGCTTGGATAATCCTGTTAATAAATTGTGTGAATTAATTTGGTAAAAAAACTTCGTATATTAATTAGGTTGTTAAAATAATAAATAACATATTATACACAATCGCAATTTTAATTTTTTTGTTTTAATAGAAGTATAATTTAGTAATTATCCACTAACTTATTCTACTAATAGTTATAATAAATAAATAAATTATAAATATACTATAATATTACAAATCTATGAAATTAATTTGTACCCAGGAAAATTTTAAAAGAGCTATTTTTAATACAGAAAGAATCACAGGGAAGCAAATCACCTTGCCTATTTTAGGAAATATTCTACTGGAAACAGAAAAGGGCCGATTAAAGTTGTCCGCTACTAATTTAGAAGTGGGGGTAGTATCCACAATTGGATCTAAAATAGAAGAGGAGGGTAAAATTACAATTCCATCCAAATTATTAAGTAATTTTGTCACTAATTTACCCACAGAAGATAAAATTATTTTAGAAGCAAAAGACCAAATACTAAAAATCTCTAGTGGCAGCTATAGTGCTCAAATTAAAGGATTGGACGCCCATGATTTTCCTATAATTCCAAAATTAGAAAACGGGTTCCTATTTTCACTCCCAGCGCAAGAATTAAAAGAGGTTATGAGTAAAATATTAGTCTGTATATCTCTAAATGAAACCAGGCCAGAGCTCACTGGAGTAAATGTATTGTTTTCAGATAAGGAGATAAGTCTAGCGGCGACGGACAGCTTTCGTTTAGCAGAGGAGGTTATAACTATTGATAACAAGGAAAAAGGTGACAATTACGCGGCATTTATAGCTAAAACCACCTCTATAATTATTCCGGCTAGCACATTTTCTGAAATTTTAAGGATAACGAGTCCCGAAGCTAATGCGATAAATATAGCGATAGAAGAAAACCAGATATTTTTTGAAATCGAAGGCGTTCTAATAGTTTCGAGACTTGTTAATGGGAAATATCCTGAATATAAGCAAATAATTCCTCAAAAATTCAACACCAGGGCGGTTTTGAAAAAAGAAGATATGTCGAGAGCTGTAAAAATAGCCAGCGCCTTTACCAGCAGTAAGTCAGGAGAGATAACTTTCAGCATAAACTCAAAAAATAAGGAAGTCGTTATAAAGTCCCAATCTCAAGAAACGGGAGAGAATCTAACCAAGCTACCAGCCGATATTACTGGCCCTGATCAAGAAATAGTTTTTAATCCCCGATATGTCTTGGATGGAATAAATCCTATCCCCACGGCTCAGGTTGCTTTTTTAGTTAACAATAATTCTTCACCCGTTGTTATTAAAATGGTAGATGAAAAAAGCGGAAATGTTATAGAAAAGTACACGTACGTGGCAATGCCCATTAAAAGTTAAAAACCCTAACAGCGATATAAATAATTCGGACTTGCTCCCAAGCACCTTAAGTGAGATTATTTCCGGGCTAAGACTTAGGCAATGAAAAAAATAAATCAACTCCTAAAACACAAAGAGTTTAGAAAGACAGTTTTGGATGAGAAAACTGTCTTTTATATTTTTAAGAAAATTATAAAACATGAATATGGCAAAAAAGGCGAAGAAAATCTAGTGCCGGACTTTTATAAAAACGGAAAACTTTTTATCAAGACCCAAAGCTCTAATTGGGCAAGTGAGGCATGGGTTAACCGCCAGGATATTATTAAAAAAATAAATCAAGAGCTTAATACGAAAGAAGTAAAAGGAATTAAGATAATAAAATAAGATTGTTTTTAAAGCAATTTTTTGATAAAATTGTATTAGAAAGATGCAATTTTTTATTTTACAACTATAATGAAGACATTAGGAATAGATCCCGGCACAGCCACTACAGGGTGGGCCATATTAGAGGAAAGTTTGGGTAAAATTAATTCCCTAGCTCATGGCTGTATCTGTACCCCCAAAGAAAAATCAACAGCGCAGCGATTAAAAGAAACTTCCAATGACTTAAAAAAAATAATTAAAAAATACAAACCCGAAGAAGCCGCTGTGGAAGACATTTTTTTCTTTAAAAACCTCAAGACGGCAGTAAAAGTGAGTCAGTCACGAGGCGCTATACTCTTGACCTTGGAAGAATTAAAGGTTAAAATATTTGAATATACTCCGCTCCAGGTGAAGCAAGCCCTAACAGGATATGGTAGAGCGGAGAAAAGGCAGATCCAGATAATGACTAAAGAGTTTTTAAATCTAAAGTCAATACCTAAGCCGGATGATGTTGCTGATGCGTTAGCCACAGGCATCTGCCATATAAACAGCAGAAAAATAAATAGCTTAAAATAGCCACTAATTATTAATTTAGAATTATGAACATCCATCCATGGATTAACTATTTTACTAATCAGGGAGTTCCACAAGACACGGTGGAATTGCTTTTGGTGTTGCCAATTGTAGCCACATTTATTGCTCTCGTTAGGCAGGTTATTGGGATTAAGGCTTTTGGAATTTATACCCCATTACTAGTTATTTTCGCTTTTCTAGCAACAGGAATCAAATATGGTGCGGTCGTGTTTATAAGCGTCATTTTGGTGGGAATGTTAATGAGACTTATTCTTAGAAGATTGCGGCTGCTCTATCTTCCCAGAGTCGCGATTACTTTGACCGTGGTCGCCTTTGCGATGTTGGCAGTCTTGGTTGTGGGGGGGTCGTTTCAAAGGACTGGATTGGCTGCAGTTTCCATTTTCCCCTTGCTTATCATGGTAATCATTGTCGAGAAATTTATTGCTGCTCAAATTGAAAAAGGAAACCGTACTGCTATATTGCTGGCTGTAGAAACCCTAGCTATATCAGTGGCAGGATATTATTTAGCAAGCTGGGAGGGATTAATCAACAGCATCGTTTCTTATCCATGGGCTGTTCTGTTGATAATCCCCTTTAATGTCTTTTTGGGAAAATGGACCGGTCTTCGTTTAAGCGAATACTGGAGATTCAGGGAAATAATAAAAAAATCCTAAGCTATGTTGAAAACTTTTAAAAAAAGCAGGAAAATTCTGGGAATGAGTTCCCGCAACCTTGAATATATCCGTCCTCACAACCTTAAAAAAGCAAAGCGATTAGCAGACGATAAAATTTTAAGTAAAAAAATTCTTAAAAAGGGGGGCGTTCCTGTTCCAGTGTTAGTTGCTAAAATATCATCTCTGGAATCACTGGAAAAATTTGACTGGGGAATATTGCCCACTTCTTTTGCGCTAAAGCCCAACAGAGGATTTGGAGGAGAAGGAATTCTAATTGTTTACGGAAAGAAAAAAAACGAACCTGCCCGCCATGCGAGCCAAGGCGAGGCAGGCGGGGAGAATATCTGGATTAAATCCGACGGATCAAGGGTGACCGTTGATGATCTAAAAAACCACGTCAGGAATATTATTGATGGGTCTTTCTCTCTCTCCGGCATTGCAGGTGTTGCCTTCTTTGAAGAGCGTTTGCAGTTATTAAAGCTATTTAAACCATATGCCTTTAGGGGAATTCCCGACATAAGAGTGCTTGTCTATAATAAGGTTCCAGTGATGGCGATGCTTCGCATCCCGACCAAAGAATCGACCGGAAAGGCCAATCTCCAGCAGGGAGCAATTGGCATTGGTGTTGATATGGCTAATGGAGTTACTACCACAGCTATTTATAGGAAAAGTAAAATTATTGAGTATGTCCCCGGAACTCGCCTTTTGCTTTCCGGGATAAAGATCCCCCACTGGACGGACATTTTGAAATTAGCTGTACGTGCCCAAGAAGTCTCGGGCTTAGGCTTTTTAGGAGCCGATGTGGCTATCGATAAAGAGCGCGGACCTGTTTTCTTAGAGCTTAACGCTCGCCCCGGACTTTCTATACAGATTGCCAATCTTTCCGGGCTTAAAGAACGACTGGAAAGAGTAGAGGGGTTAAATATTAAAACAATAGAAAGGGGTGTTCGTGTAGGAATGAATCTTTTCGGAGGTGAGATTGAAGGGGAAGTAGAGGAGATTTCAGGAAAAAAAGTTATTGGCACAGTAGAAAAAATAAAATTAATCGGTAAAAGCGGAAAAGAAATAGAAGTAGAGGCGAAAATAGACACAGGAGCTGGATTTACCGCTATTGATTCTGACATAGCCAGAGAGCTGGGATTCGGTGAGGTTTTAGAAAAATTTGAACAGCATGAATTTCCCAAAAGGCTTTCAAGGGAACAGGCTAGAGAATTAGACAAGAAGGCCAAAGAGGAATTATTAAAGACTATCCCCGATCTTGCTGACACTGCAATAATTCATTCATCTCACGGCACTACTTACCGACCGATGGTAAAAATAGATATTATTATTGACAAGATAGGCATTCCTGCCAAAGTTTCCGTTATAAATCGCTCAAACTTGAAAAACCCCATTATTATCGGAAAAAGAAATCTGGGAAATTTTTTAGTAGATATTAGTAAGAAATAATTAGCAAGATTAATTATCATGAGAAAAAAAAACATAGTAACCGTGTATTACGGAGATGATTGGAAAAAGAAAACTCCACTTGAAAGCGCTCCTCCAACAAGAGAATCCTTTGAGGATTGGCACGAAAGGGGGCTGAGACACGGAATAGAGATGTACAGGGGAAGTATAAAATGGTATGACAAGGAAAAGAACATATTCAAGAAAGCGTGGGCGTATAGGGATAAAAAATGGATAAAAATCAAAAAACCGATAAAGCCTGATTTGATTTTTGACAAGATAATGGGCAAGCGCAACTACGAGTTGCTGGACTTTAAGGTGGAGGTTTCAAAGAAAACAAAGTTTTTCAACAATCCTCTTTTTAGGGTGACTGTTGATAATAAGCTGACCCAATATCTGATACTAAGCGAATATATGCCGAAATCATTTTTAGCTAACGATAAAAAAGAGCTTAAAAGAGCTATTGAAAAGGTTAAGAGCAATAAAGTTGTCGTTAAACCATTCCATGGATCAGGGGGGTTTGGCATTAGGATAGACAATAAGAAAAATATTTTAAAATACCGGTTTAATTACCCTGTTTTTGTTCAGGAATTTATAAAGAGCGAGAAAGGGATACCTGGTTTTTCTAAAAAGAGAGAAGTGGCTGATCTAAGAATGATTTATATGAATCATAAGCTTATATATTCACTATCAAGAATAGCCAAAAAAGGATCGTTGTTTACCAATTTTCATCAAGGAGCAGTTGCAGTTTTAGTGCCACAAAAAAAGATTCCAAAATCTGTTAAAAAAATGGCTAGGAAAATAGTTAGGAAACTAAGCGTTTTCCCCGAAGCTAATTATTCTCTCGACTTCATCTTTACCAATACGGGAAAACCACTGTTGGTTGAAATGAACACCACTCCGGGCTTTGACCTGCTTCATATTGTAGGAGACGAAAAAATAAAGGAAAGAAACTTCAAGGAATTTATTAGCGTGTTAAGTAAATAGGCACAATGAAAAAATCAAAAAGACTTAGAGTAGCAATGGTGGCACCACCCTTTGGCGATATAGGGGGTCCGGAAGTATTGGTTAAACAACTTACAAATGCTCTCCTGAAAATTGGTGCGGATGTTACCCTTTTCGCTCCAGCTGACTGGAAAACAAAGGCAAAACATATTCCAACCTTATCTCAGAGTCTGTGGAATATGGCTGACTTTAAAAAGCAGACGCGCAGAGTTAGAAATAATCTTATTGTTTCAAGCCAAGTCAAAATTCTTGCCTATCAAAAAGATTTTGACATAATTCATCTAAATAGCCAGGGCCTTGCATATGCTATTGGAATCAATGCAACTATTCCTTGTGTGCTTTCTCTTCATAATAAAATTATTACCTCCGCGTTTAAGCAATTTAAAAAAGCAAAAATTTATACCGTTTCATTGTCCAAAGCTCAACAAGGAAAATTTAAAACGAGTGCCAATATCTGGAACGGAATTTCCACAAAAGACACACCCTATTCATTAAAAAGGGGGCGACATCTGATTTTTATTGGCAGACTTACTGATTATAAAGGAGCAGACACAGCAATCCAAGTTGCTAAGGAAGCGAACAAAAAATTACTAATATTCGGACGCATCGGTGCTACAATAGAGAGACAAACTTATTTTAAGGAAAAAATTAAACCCCTTATAGATGGAAAACAAATAGTATATATGGACGAAGTGTCTAATAAAAAAATATACCATTATCTTAGGGATGCCGAGGCCCTACTTTTCCCCTTGCGAAGACCTGATATATGTCCCATGATTGTCTCAGAAGCGCTGGCTTGTGGAACACCAATAATTGGAACTGTTATTCAGCCGTTGCCTGAATTGCTAGGTAAAAATAATAAAATAGCTACTCTTTCAAACAGAAAAAGAGATTTAGTAAGGGCTGCAAAAAATACAGATCAATTTGACAGAAAAGAATGCAGAAAATACGCAGAAAAGTATTTTGACAGCTCTATAATGGCAGAAAAATATATAAAGCTTTATAAGAAGATCCTCAGGGATAAGCAAGGGTGATAATAATAAAACTTGAGAAAAGGAGATAGATACATTAAAATGGTCAAGCTATGAAACCAGTATTGGTCCTAGAAAAATTTAAGGGCAAGCTCAATAAGAGCAAGCAGAAGAAAATAAAAAGAATAATCCTCTATGCGGGAGGAGGCGTTTTACTTTTGGTGTTGGGTGCTTTTATATTTTTCGCCAAGGACCTGCCTAGTCCGGACAAGATAAACAAGCGTCAGGTTATTGAATCGACTAAAATCTACGATCGGACAGGAGAACATCTTTTGTATGAAATTCACGGCGAAGAAAAAAGAACTTTGATTTCTTTTGAAGAGATGCCAGAAAACATAAGATATGCCACAATTGTTCTGGAAGACCAGGATTTTTATCATCATTATGGAATTAAATTCTCTTCTATTATTCGAGCAGCAATCAAGGATGTTTTAGGCAGAGGAGTAAGGCAAGGAGGATCTACAATTACTCAGCAGTTTATTAAGAATTCTATACTAACTCCGGAACGGACATTGACGCGAAAAATTAAAGAAGTGATTCTAGCTATTGAAATGGAACTTAAGTTTTCCAAAGACGAAATTCTGCAAATGTACCTCAATGAGATTCCTTATGGTTCTAATGCTTATGGGATAGAAGCAGCCTCTCAAACGTTTTTTGGGAAGCGTGCTAGAGAACTGACTTTGGATGAAGCCGCATTATTATCAGCCCTTCCCAAAGCTCCTACTTACTATTCTCCTTATGGATCTCACCCGGAAGAGCTTGAAGCCAGGCAAAAAATAGCTATCCAAAAAATGGCTGACTTGGGATATATAACCCAGGAACAAGCAGAGGAATCCAAAAATATCGATACTTTTGAAAAGCTTACAGTTCACCGGGAAAATATTTCTGCTCCTCATATGGTCATGTATGTAAAAGAATATCTAGAGGACAAATACGGTTATGAAGCGGTAGAAAGAGGAGGCTACAAGGTTTACACGACATTAGATTGGGATAAACAGCAAATCGCGGAAAAGACCGTGAAAGAAGGAGCGGAGAAAAATATGGTAAATTACGGGGCTACCAACGCTTCTTTAGTAGCTATCGATCCTAAAACCGGGCAGATTTTAGTTATGGTGGGGTCAAAAGACTATTTTGACGATACCATTGACGGACAGGTTAATGTGGCTATCCGTGATCGCCAGCCGGGGTCTTCTTTTAAGCCCTATGTGTATGTTACCGCTTTCATGAAAGGATATACTCCCGATACAATGCTTTATGACGTTGAAACAGAATTTGAGACAGGCACGGGCAAGGAATATAAGCCCCAAAATTACGATGGAAAATTCCGCGGGCCGGTGAAAATAAAAGAAGCCCTGGGCATGTCTCTTAATGTCCCGGCAGTTAAGGTCCTTTATTTGGCCGGAGTAAAAAACTCTATTGATACGGCTAAGCGTATGGGGATTACGGGGCTGAATCAGCCGGATCGCTACGGATTGTCACTGGTGTTAGGAGGAGGAGAGGTGAAACTTGTGGATCATGTGAGTGCCTTTGCCACTTTTGCCACTGGAGGAATTCGCCACAACAAAACCGCCATTCTTAGAATAGAGGATAATAAAGGAAAAATAGTGGAAGAATTCCAACAAACTGAGGGTGAAAGAATGATAGAGGAAAAATACGTGGCAATAATTGACCACATTCTTTCTACTAATGACTATCGGGCTCCGGCTTTCGGATCCAACAGCCCTCTTCGTTTTGACGACCGACCAGTAGTGGCTAAAACCGGAACTACTAATGAGTTTAGAGATGCTTGGACAGTTGGCTACACCCCTTCCTTAGCAGTAGGAGTGTGGGCAGGAAATAATGATAATTCGCCGATGGCTGCTGGTGCGGCTGGAGCTAATGTGGCTGCACCTATCTGGAGGAGTTTTCTGGACCAAGTATTGGGGAATTATAATATTGAGCAGTTTCCTAAATATAAAAAGGAAGAGAATATTGAAAAACCGGTTTTACGAGGAGATTTGGATATGGAAGAAGATGTGAAAGTTTGTAAAATTCCTGGCAAGGATGATAAATATTGTCTGGCTAATAAATATTGCTTAGACGATGATGTTAAGAAAAAAGACTTTGTTAAGGCCCACACGATTTTGTGGTTCGTGGACAAAAATGATCCTCGGGGAGACTATCCTGAAAATCCCAAGAAAGATCCTCAATTTAAGAAATGGGAAAAGGGAGTGAAAAAGTGGTATAAAGATGAAGACAGCAAGTTTATTGTCGGCGACCCGCCGGAAGACAAATGCGACGAAGAAGATTTTTCCAAATATAAGCCGTCTATTTCCATATCGGCTCCCAATAATGCCGGAGCTCAATTTACAATCTCCGCCAGCGTCGATGCGCCTTACGGAGTGGACAAAGTTGAAATTTCTGTAGACGGAGATAAAATTGCTTTAGTAAGCAGTAAGCCTTATAAGAAAGTTTATAGCGTTCCAGTCGCAGATAATAATTCTACACTGGATGTTAAGGTTGAAGTCACTGATGATAATGGAAATAAGTCTAGTGATAGTAAAAATGTTAATGTTTCCTTTTAGAGAAACATTAAAACAACCAAACATATACACTAAATAAACGAAATATAAAAAACCCGGCTAGCCGGGTTTTTTATATTTCCGCGGTTACGTTCGTTAGTTTGTTGTTTTATCAGCGTCTTTCATAGAAAGATTTATTCTTCCTTGGGAGTCAATCTCTTTTACTTTTACCGGAACTATATCACCAACTTTAACAACGTCTTCTACTTTCTCAACTCGATGGTCGGCCATTTCAGAAATATGTATCAAGCCTTCTTGCCCTGGAAGAATTTCAGCAAAAGCGCCAAAGTTCATCAGTCTTGTTACTTTACCTTTAAAGTCTTCTCCCGCCTTGACTTCATGAGTAAGGTTTTCAACCCACTCAACAGCCTTCTTAGCGCTTATCTCATCCGCGGAAGTGATAAATACTGATCCATCGTCTTCAATATCAATATTAACTCCGGTTTCATCTATAATTTCATTTATTACCTTTCCTCCCGGGCCGATGACAGACCTGATTTTGTCCGGATTAATTTTGAGGGTAATAATTCTTGGAGCATATTGGGACATTTTTGAGCTGGAAGCTGGAACAGCAGCTTTTATCTTTTCTAGAATTTCCATTCTGTTTTTATTAGACTGCTCTAGGACAGCTTTCAGCATATCAACATCAACGCCGTCAATTTTAACATCCATCTGAAGGGCAGTAATTCCTTTTTCTGATCCAGCTACCTTGAAATCCATATCTCCATAATGATCTTCCAACCCCTGAATATCAGTCAATACTTTGTATTTTGTTCCTTGTTCCTTATTCGCTGTTCGCTGGTCTACTATGATTCCCATAGCAATGCCGCTGACTGGGCGCTTAATAGGGACACCAGCATTCATTAGTGACAAAGTTGATCCACAGGTTGAAGCCATGGACGAGGATCCATTGGATGACAATACTTCTGATACTACAAGTATAGTATAAGGAAAATCTTCCCTGGAAGGAAGAACAGGGACCAGGGCTTTTTCAGCTAAGGCACCATGCCCTATGTCTCTTCTTCCCGGACCTCTCATTGGTTTAATTTCTCCTACAGAATATGGAGGAAAATTGTAATAATGAATATAGTTCTTCTTTGTGTCCTCCTCCATAGTATCGACTATTTGTTCGTCTCCGGGAGATCCCAGTGTTGTAACAGTCAGGGCTTGTGTTTCGCCGCGAGTGAATAGCCCAGTTCCGTGGGTTCTGGGTAAAATTCCAACCTGGCAATCAATAGTTCGTATTTCATCTAACTTTCTGCCATCCGGTCGCTGGTCTTTTTCTAAGATATTGCTATGGACAATTTCATCGGAAGCTTCTTCAAAGACCTGTTCTGCAATTTCTTTTAATTTATCGGTATCATCGGCAGAATATTCCTTTTCTATATATTCACCTATTTTTTTGTTAATCTCTTCCAATTTATTTTCCACTGACTTTTTATCTTTTTCATAAAGAGCACTAGCCAGACCTTCAGAAAGAAGAAGCTCTTTAATTTTAGATTCAAAATCAGAATCTCCTTGAAGCAGGTCCGGTTCAGCCTTTTCTTTTCCAACTTCTTTTACAATGCTTTCAATAAACCCGGTAATTTTTTTAATAGCTTCTTGCCCAAATTCAAAAGCCTTAACTATTTCTTCTTCAGGAA
This sequence comes from bacterium BMS3Abin15, assembly GCA_002923195.1. Taxonomy (GTDB): domain Bacteria; phylum Patescibacteriota; class Minisyncoccia; order Moranbacterales; family 2-12-FULL-40-10; genus BMS3ABIN15. The sequence goes on along the minus strand of BDTH01000069.1, from coordinate 14,419 downwards.
GCTCTTTGATACCAGCCTCTATCATGTTGATTTTTTCTTTTGTTCCAGAAAGAATTAAATCAAGATCACCCTCTATTACTTCCCCATTAACTGGGTTTAGGATAAGATCCTTTCCTACTTTACCTATTCTAACGGCACCGATTGGACCATTCCATGGTATATCAGAAATAGCTAGAGCAGTTGAGGCAGCAAGCATGGCGGTAATATCAGGATCATTTTCGCCGTCGATTGAAAGAACAGTGACTATAACCTGCACGTCATTTCTCATTCGGGAATTAAAAAGCGGACGAATTGTTCGATCGATAACTCGGGCAGTCAAAATTCCCTCATCAGATGATCGGCCGTCTCTTTTTACAAAGCGGGATCCTTTAATCTTTCCAGCCGCGTAATAACGCTCTTCATAGTCAACCATTAGAGGAAAGTAACCACTTATTTTTGAGGCTTCTTTACTCATTACAGCGGTAGCCAAAACAACCGTATCCCCATAGCGCGCAGTTACGGCTCCATTAGCTTGTCCAGCTAGAAGCCCTGTTTCAACTTCTAAAACTCGTCCCCCAAGCTGAAGGGACCATTTTTTTTGTTCCATAAAGATTGGCTCGAATCAGTGCTAGTCTGCCAATAAACACGCTAATAACCTTGAAAAATATCCAGATTAATAGTGTGCCTTTTAGCTGTTAGCAATTAATCGAGCATTAAATTAATAAGATTACTTATAGTCAATTATAACTCTAGCTTATTATAGGCATTTTGTCAACATTTTGTTATTATTATAACTGATGGAACTGCTAAATTTAGAAATATTTATATCTTTTATGGCAATCGGCTTTATTACTTGGTATGGGACAGGCTTGGACGACCTGCTTTTTATGTCAGTGGTTTTTAAGGAGAAAAGCCACAAGCAAAAAGTAATTATGTTTTTTGGCAATCTAGCTGCGGTCTCTGTAATCGTTGTGTTAGCCGGCTATCTTTCGCGCTTTAGCGAAAATCTGAAACAATATCCCCTGGCGCTTCAGTTGCCAGGACTCATTCCGATAGGCATTGGCCTAATAGAAATCAAATCTTTGGCCAGAAAAAAAAGAAGAAAGAAAATCAAAAAAAGCTTTAAAAATAAAAAAGGCATTTATCTTTTTTCTTTAGCTTTTTTTCTTTATACAATTAATAGCATTGACGATTTTGTAGTCACTTCTTCAATCTTCATCGCCAATAATGATCTCATAAAAATAATTTCTTACGGGTTGGGATTTATTCTTGGGTCAGCTGTTTCTTTGTATTTAGCTTCTAAATTTTCCAAGCTTACCCAAAAAGTAAGCTTTTTGGAATTTCTGGCGCCAGTAGTCATCATTGCAATCGGAACGTTAATTCTTTCCGGATTCTTTACTCGTCATTAAAATTCTTCATGTACATACGAACGTACATACGTACACGCGCAAGGACATGCCAACTTTTTACTTTATAACTTTATAAACTTTATAACTCGTTTATGTCAGGACATTCTAAGTGGTCAACAATCAAACATAAGAAAGCGATGACCGACGCCAAGAAAGCGAACATCTTTACAAAGCTTGGTAAGCTCATTGCTATTGCTGCCAAGGAAGGAGGAAATCCAAATACCAATTTCAAATTAAAAATGGCAATTGACCAAGCTCGTTCAGCTAATATGCCTAATGCTAATGTTGAGCGGGCAATTAAAAAAGGAACAGGTGAGCTTAAAGGAGAAGCGGAAATACAGGAAGTCATTTATGAAGCCTACTTACCTCGCCGGCTCGCTTCGCTGAATCGAGGCGAGCAGGCGGGTGGTTCAGGCAATGTTGCCATGCTGATTAAAACTGCTACAGATAATAAAAATAGGACGGTTGGCGAATTGAAAAATATTTTAACCAAGGCAGGCGGCAAATTAGTTTCCAGCGGATCAGTCAGATTCATGTTTAAACAGGTGGGCAATATAAGTATGCCTGTTGATAACACTGATAATTTAGATGAAATAGAAATGAGGGCCATTGATGCCGGAGCAGAAGATACAATTTACCCCCACACCAATGGTTCTGCAACCAATTCACAAATAGACGGAAATTCCAGTAATATTGGTGTGGGGGTAAATTCTGACAGCAGGCTGACCATCTACACGAAAACCGAGGATCTGCAGATAGTAAAAGAAAACTTAGAAAAAATGGGATTAAAAATAGAAAATGCCATGTTGGTTTACGAGCCTATTCAAAAAATCGAACTTGATGAAAGTGCAAAACTAGACTATGAAAAGCTCATTCATATCCTGGATGAACAAGATGATGTACAAGAAATTTATGATAATATTGTCTAGAAATCACTTTTGTTGTAAAATATAGCTAGGATTATTGTTGAATAAAAATATGTTAGACCCCAAAAACAATCCCTTTGGAAATGCTTCAAAAATAGGAAGCAAAGTCAATAAAGAAAATATTTCTCCTCATACTATGCAGGATGATCTGGATGTTTTAAGTGGAAAGATTATAGAAAAAAAAAGAATGGATCCCAAGAGTATTCAAAATGATGCGACTAAAGGAAAAAACGAATCTGAAATCGGCAGTCCGTTTACAGGCAGCCTGCCCCACCAAATACAATCAGACATTTCTCCTAAAGTCGAGACTCATATTCCAGAAACTGAAAAACACCAAGATTTTAAAGCAGACAAAATGAGTATGAAGGAAAAAGAAAAGACATTGCCAAAATATTCACCAACCAAATCACTAAAGTGGAATAAAATTCTCATTCTGGTTCTGTCTGTTGTTATAATCCTTGTTTTTGTTGCCGGTGGTTATTATTTCTGGACAACCAGGAGTTCAGTAGGGCCAGTTGCCCAGCCTCAGCCACCGGAACCACCAGAGGAACCGGTTATAGATGTTCCTTCGGAAAGATTTTCTACTGAAAATCCAAACTATTTGAACGTTGAGGTGGAAAATGTTGCGGCCGATGATATCACACAGTTATTAAATCAGACTGCCATAGAAGTTAGAGAATCAAAAATCAAAGTTCCGGTTGAGTTTCTGGTAGCTGATGACAATAATAATCCAATAGCTTTTTCAAGATTTGCTTATCTCTTCCAACTTAATTTCTCTTCGGAAACACTGAGTAGCTTAGAAGAAAATTTCTCCCTTTATCTTTATAACGATAACGAAAATGTTAAATTAGGAATGACAATTGATTTTAAAGATAAAGAAAAGATAGCTGCAGGAATGACGAATGAAGAGGAGACCCTTGTAAAAAATTTATCTAATTTGTTTTTTGGGGCTGATGTTGAAAAAGAAAACATTTCATTTAATGACGGAAAGTATAAAAATTATTCCATCCGCTACGTTAATTTAGACGAGCAAGAAACTATTTCCCTCGACTATGCGCTTACTGATAATCATTTGGTCATCGGAACAAGTAAGATCACGGAACGAGCCATACTGGATAAGGTGGAAAATGACGAAAGTTTAGAGGATAGTTCAGATAGTAATGTTATAAATGATGAAGAAAATCTAGAAAATGCGGAAAGTGTGGACGATACAGACACTGAGGTTTCAGAGTAAAAATATGCTAAAAACATAACATTAGAATATACTGTAAAAAACAGAATTTTGGTGTATTTCGCTATACAAGGTGTGGATAAGTAGTGAATAAATAGCTGAATTTGCTGAGTTTTTCGAAAAAAGTAATTTACTTTCTAAGAATAGGAAAAATTCTGATTAAGCTGAAAAAATGTGCAAACCCCCAATTTTCCGATATTTTGGCTTAGATAAAGCATTTTTACGGTATTACAATTGACTATTGATGATTTTCTTGCTATACTTGCTATAATGGAAGCAATGGTTAGTAAATTGGACATTGAAAATTGAGCGTTTAACGGTGGAAGAACTTCCAATCACAATTTCCCCCTATTTGTGATTGGAAATTCTTCTACGGTTCTCTCTCTTATTAGGTTATTAACCTAATAATTTAAAACAAAAATAAAAACTTTTTAAAACAAAAACAAAAATAAAAAGTTGGTTCTTTTAAAAGGCTTAAAGCCAGAGAATGGTAGAAGACAACAAAGTCATATATAAAGTGTGTGACACTTATAACTCCCGATGCCTACACCCGGGCTAAGGTGTTTCCGGTCGTCGCATTAATATGACAAACATCTCGGGCGTACAGCCACTAAATTATTTTTATGGGCGTCGTGCGCCCGGGTTTTCCTTTAAAAAACCCGAGAGGGTGTTTTTTTGTACTCTACGAATTATGAATCATTTACGAATTTACGAATTATCTGTATATTTGTATTAGATTTGTAATTTGTAGGATTTATGTTTTGGAGAAGAAATAAAAATAAATCAATGGGAGAATACGGAGAAGATTTAGCTGTTAAATATTTAAAGAAGAATGGATATAAGATTTTAGAAAGAAATTTTGCGAATACTTCCGGGAGGCGATTGGGGGAAATTGACGTTGTCGCCAAAAAAGAAAAAGAAATTATTTTTGTAGAAGTAAAAACTAGAGAGCTGGAAAGATACAGCGATACTTTGCCTGAAGAAAATATTACTCCACGAAAACTTCACAAATTAAGTAAGATCGCTAACAACTATATTAAGCTTAACAATTTTATTGATATCCCGTATCGTTTTGATGCCATATCTGTCTGGGTTAGTAATGATTATAAGGTTAATAAAATAAAACACATTGAAAGTATTTTTATCTAGACGTTGTATTAGTTATTTGCTATCATACATTTACCCCGTTACTAAAGATTTAAATATATGGATGCAAATAAAATAAAAAATATAGGCTTTTAGTAACGGGGCTCACGATAATTTTTAATTTTAATAGCATGAGTATAGAAAAGAAAGTATTAAACGAATTAAACGAAAAATTAATAAATGAAAAAAAGCGAATAGAGGATGAATTGAATAGATTAGGCAAGCCGACAGGATCCCCAGGGGACTACAAAACGAAATTTAATGAAATAGGAAGAAGTGTGGATGAAAACGCTTCCGAAGTTGAAGAATATACTGACAACTTAGCTCTGGAGAATACTCTTGAGAAGCAGCTTAAAGAAATAGATGAGGCGCTAAAAGAAACAGAAGACGAAACCTACGGAATTTGTAAAAATTGTAACAAGGAAATTGATATTGAAAGATTGCGCGCTTATCCAGCAGCCAGAACTTGCATTAAATGTAAATAATAACTCGAATGATGCGAATTTTTATCCGAATGACCCGAATAAATTTGATTTTAATTTTTTTAAGTGTAGTTGCTGTTGATCAGATATCTAAATATATTATCCGCCATTCCGGCGGATTTTATATTTGCAATCCCGATGTGGCATTTGGAATAAACATAGCTCCTATTTTATTTTGGATTATTTGGGCAGGGATAATAGTGTTATTGTTATTTACGCTGTATAGAAAGACCATAATTCACCCGTCTGCCGACGAGGCAGGTAATTCCTTATTCATAATTCTAATTTTGGCTGGTGCTATTTCCAACTTAATCGATCGCCTTTATTTTGGCTGCATTATTGATTTCATTGACTTAAGATTTTTATCCCATAGCGAACTGGTATGGGATTGGCCAGTCTTCAATCTAGCTGATACCTTTATCGTGGTTGGTGGTATAATACTTATATTAAACATCAAACATAAAAAACAAAAAACTTAATCTATCATTTTGCTTTTTGCCCGCCTGCCAACGACTGGTACTGTCGGGCAGGCATTTTGATTTTTAATTTATTTACTATGCCTTCAAAAATAATTTCTGCAGCGACTACAGGATTAAATAGTGAAATAGTAGAAGTGGAAACCGATGTCTTGGGACAGGGACTGCATAATTTTACTATTGTCGGTTTGCCGGACACCGCCATTAAGGAATCACGTGACAGAGTAAGCTCAGCCATTAAAAACAGCGGGTTCAAGCCTCCTCATCAGTGCGGGAGAATTACCGTTAATTTGGCTCCAGCCGATCTTCCTAAAATTAGTCCTATCTATGACGTTCCTATGGCCTTGGGATTCCTTTTAGTTACCGGGCAGGTAAATTTTGATTTCAAAAACAAATTGTTCATTGGAGAATTAGCCTTGGACGGTAAAATACGTTCAGTTCAAGGAGTTCTTCCTATAGCTATTATGGCCAAAAGCGAAGGAATAGATGAGATTTATGTTCCTCGCGAAAACGCCTCTGAAGCAGCTGTTGTGGAAAATTTAAAAGTTATTCCTATGGATAATCTCTATTCTTTAGCTAGCCACTTGATAGGTGAACAAAAAATTGATTTATATCCCGCAGTTGATTCTGCAAAATTATTTAAAAATGGCGAGTATTCATTGGACATGGCTCACGTTAAGGGGCAAGAGCATGCCAAACGAGCCATAGAAATTGCCGCTGCCGGAGGGCACAACGTGATTTTTAACGGACCGCCAGGATCAGGAAAAACACTTTTAGCTAAAACAGTTCCTTCTATTTTACCGCGCCTTACTTTGCCGGAAGCCTTGGAAGTAACTAAAATATTTTCTATTTCCGGAAAGCTTTCTAAAAATGAAGCGCTGGTGACGACTCGTCCCTATCGATCTCCCCATCACAGCGCCAGTGCCGTATCATTAGTGGGAGGCGGAACGTACCCCAAGCCCGGGGAAATAAGCTTGGCTCACCGAGGAGTTTTATTTCTTGATGAGTTTGCAGAATTCTCTAGAAATGTTTTAGAAAATATGCGGCAACCGCTGGAAGACGGAGTTATTACAGTTTCGCGCGCCAAGGGCTCACTAGAATTTCCCGCCCGCTTTATTCTGATCGCGGCGATGAATCCTTGTCCTTGTGGAAATGCCACCGATCCGGAGAAAATTTGTTCCTGTACTCCAGCCCAGATTATTAAATACCAGAGAAAAATATCCGGTCCGATCTTGGACAGGATAGATTTGCACGTAGAAGTTCCCCGACTTAAGTTTGAAAAGTTAGAGGAAGAAAAATCAGGTGAGACTAGCGATCAAATTCGAGAAAGAGTGGAAAAAGCCAGAAATATCCAAACCGAGCGTTTTAAGGATTTATCAATAGTGACTAATAGTGAAATGAGCTCCAATCAGATTAAGAAATTTTGTCTGTTGGATTCCCAGTGTATAGAGCTTTTGCGCAACGCAGTTTCAACATTGCAGTTAAGCGCTCGCGCTTACCATCGTATCATTAAAATTGCCCGTACCATTGCTGATTTGACTGGAACTGATAAGATTCAACCAGCCTATATTGCTGAGGCGGTGCAATATCGGTTTAAAACAGACTGAATCTAGTAACTCGCCACCGCCTTGGCCTCCGCTACTAGCGGGGCAAGCGGGGTTCCGCTATGGCGGGATAATCAGTAACCCGTAACTAGTAACCAGTAAAATGAAATTAAAACTTAGTTTTCTAAATATACTTTTAATTGTGCTGGTTCTTCTAGTAAGCACTTCTGTTTTTGCTTTTTGGGGCGGTTCTGAATCCAATAGTGATATTAAAGAAGATGAAAAGAACATCAATGAGGTGATTCTCAATAACGACGGATTGATTTTTAGAATTAATTCTGAAGCCAGTACAGTTTCTGAGTTTATTAATGAACAAGGCATAAGCGTCAGTGATAATGACAGCATCACTCCTTCAGTGGAGGCGAAGATATTTTCTGGATCAAGGATAATCATTTTGCGGGCTAAGAAAATAACTATCACTGCTGATGGCGAAGAAATTGAAAGCTATACTCTGCATAAGATTATAAAAAATGCCATTCTGGAAAACAGCCTGGTTCTTAGTGACGTTGATATCGTTCACCCATCAAGATCCTCCCTCGTCCATGACGGAATAGAAATAAAAATTACCAGAGTAAATATTGAAGAAAAAATCGTGAAAAAAGACATTGATTTTAAAATTATATCTAAAGAAGATAATAAGCTCGGTTGGCGTGATAAAAAAATTGAACAAAAAGGAGAAAAAGGAATCAGGGAAATAAAATATGAGATTACTTATCATAACGGAAAAGAAATTAACAGAGAAATTTTAGAAAGTAACATTATTAAAGAGCCTATTAATGAAGTTGTGATCCAAGGGACTTATGTAAAATTGGGAAAAGCTCATAAAGGAGATGCGAGCTACTATGCTTCCAGTTGGGGAACGATGAATGCTAGTCGCTCAATTCTCAAAGGCGGATATGCAAAGGTGACGAACCTAGACAACGGCAAGTCGATAATCGTAAAAATTAATGATTATGGACCGCTTAGTTCGGGAAGAATAATTGATTTGGCTTATGCTTCATTTGCTAAAATCGGCGATCCCGGACAAGGAATATTGCATAATGTCAAAGTGGAGGAAGTGTTAAATTGATAAAATTTATTTAATTTTGTCATCCTGAGCTTGTCGAAGGATCTCGTAATATTATAAGCAAGTAATATTGTAACGGGATTCCTCGTTGGCACTCGGAATGACAGGGATACTTATGCCGGAAAAATTAGGACAACATTTTTTGAATGACAAAAATATAGTTGAGAAAATTATAAAAGCGGCTAAACTCAGGCCGTCTGATGTTGTTATTGAAATTGGACCGGGAAAGGGAATTTTAACGGAAAATCTAGCGAAGTATGCGGGGAAAGTAATTGCCGTGGAATTAGATAATAAGCTGGCAGATTTGTTGAGGAATAAGTTTAAAAATCAGAAGAATGTAGAGATTGTGGAGAAAGACATACTTAAAGTAAATATAGTACAATTTTTTTCTCGTCATTCTGAGCGAAGCGTAGCGGAGTCGAAGAATCTAATGAAAAAAAAATTAGATCCCTCGGCTACGCTCGGGATGACGCATTGTGCCTACAAAATTGTTGCCAATTTACCTTACTATATTACCTCACCAATAATCAGAAAGTTTCTAGAAACTCAAAATCCTCCAAGCGAAATGATTTTAATGGTGCAAAAGGAAGTGGCCGAAAGGATTGTAGCCTCGCCCAGTGAAATCCCGACTGAAAGTCGGGGCGCAAAGCGCATTTCACGGGGTAAACCGGGCAAAATGAGCATTCTTTCTGTATCAGTTCAATATTACGCAAAACCGGAAATATTATTTTATGTTGATAAAGAGAAATTTGATCCAGTACCAAAAGTGGATAGTGCCGTAATAAAGATATCAAATATCAAAAATCAAAGTGCAAAATTAAGGAAAGATTTTTTTCGGATTGTGAAAGCGGGATTTTGCGCTAAGAGAAAAACACTGGTAAATAATTTATCTAACAGTTTGCATCTGGATAAAAAAGAAGTGGAAGGGAAATTAAAAAAGACCGGAATTGATCCGACCATAAGAGCACAGGAATTGTCAGTGGACGACTGGAAAAAAATAGCTGAGCTGTTTTGATTACAGAAGGATTATTTTTACCAAAATTAATCCGTAAATAAAAACCAACCCTAAAATCCACCATGGCAAAGTGCGTGGATTTTTGTGTTTTATAACAGTCCAAAAAGCTATTCCGCCGAATAATATTGACCACCAAAAAAGCTTGAACTCATTAAGAAACACTACGCTTAAAATAAAAGAGATAAATATCCCGCTTCCGACAATTATTTTCCCCCATTCATTTCCGAATACAACCGGGATTGTGTATACTCCATTTTCCCTATCTCCCTCTACATCCCTAAAATCTTTAACGGGAAGAGATAGCGTATAGCCAATAACCAGGAGTGCGATGATGTCAAAAGGAAAACTTTTTATATTTTGAAGCGGTGAAATCAGAATGTATCCGGAAAAAAGTATCATCAGTGACGCCATGGCGCTTGTAAAAGTCGAAACGAAGGCAATTCTTTTAAGTCTCAGCGGCCAAGAAGAATAAAGCCAAGCTATTGCTTGGTAAGCAATAAACAAAAGGGCCACTTTAAAACTCACGATGGATGAGAATAATATGGAGATCAAGAAAAGTGTCCACCCTAATGTTTTATATTCTCCAACGGAAAATATTTCTTTGATAAGCGGCCGGTCAATATTTGTTTTCGCGTCAATCTTTTTGTCCTGCAGGTCATTTACTACCACTGAAGACAGCCAGGCGCAGACAACTGCAATTAGCAGAACCAGAAAGCTTACAATGTTGAAAAAATTTATTTCCAACACTTCATTGTTTAGTATTGACCCTAGCCCGACGCCTATAATCAAGAGTCCGCCGTGATAGATTAGTTGAGGCGGTCGCGAGTTTTTCAAAAATAATATGAACTTTTCCTTATAGTTAAAAAATAATCCGATTAGAATTATTCCAGTAATAACTAGTGAATAGATTAGACTCATCTTAATATTCAAAGAACTGATAATATCTACGATTTCGTGGGAAAATATTTTAGCGGGCGTTAGGAACATTTGAGCCGTATCAACTATTCCCACCGCTAAGAATCCCTTGAAAAAACCTTTTGCCAAAATTGTGATCCAAGAAGGAGCAGTGGCTAGAACAAAAAAAGCGGTATAGGAGATAACAGCCAAAGTTAAAGATTTCAAAATATTTTTTGACTTCAGGTAGCCATATATTAACAGGAAAATAACCGCTAGTGCTACTTCCACTCTGACCCCGTAAGTTATTCCAATTTCCGGAGTGCTGTCAAAAAATGTAAAAAAATTGCCAATGAGATCTCTGGCTGATCCAAAATCATAGAAACTCCAAAAACCAGTTCCACCTGAAATAATATTGTCAATTATTGGAGGAGCGAGAATGATCAAATATCCCCAAAGCAAAACGTTGGATATCTTTTTGATACCAATTTTCAGAAATTTCTCGAGAATTCCCAAAAACAGGAAATAAACAATGAGAAAAAATAGAAGGGTATGAGCAAATTCATAAAAAAGAAATAAGCCTGAGCGATTCTGAAAACCGCCTAGCCAATTTTCAATTAGAAGCCTAACGGCTATCAAGCCCAAAAAAGAAGTTACCCAGAAGAGGAAACTGGTGGGAGTATTTTCTATTTTAGCAATCACTTTTTCTAAGGTTTTCATCGTGGTTTTAATTTACCACTAAAACAGTTGATAAATCAAGATAGTACGTATGCAGAACGTAAAGCCATATATTTAATGTATTATTTAACTTGCTTGCATTATTTCCATATGGAAATAATGCAAGCAGTGTGTTATGTGTTATAATACAACTACAACTACCAAGAATAGTAAGTGTTAGGTCAGTGATAAATGCTAAAAAATACAGGAATATAAATAGTTGCTAAAAATTAATTGAAAAAATATGTCTGGGAAAAACCAAAAGGATAAAATAAGAAACACTGGCATATCTCTGGCGGAAAAGATAGAAAATTTCCGCTACTCCGATAGTGTCTCAGCTACCGCAACTAAATTTTTACTAATGCTTTTGGCGATGGGAGGACTGGTTTTTATCGGTGCAGTGGCGGCTAATACCCTTAAAGCATTAGATGGGCTCGGTCAACAAAGCAATGACGGAAAAAGAAAAAGCTATAATAAACGGCAAATCAGTAATGCACTGTCTAGTTTGAAAAAACGAAAATTTATCAAGATAATTAAAGAAAATAATGGAAAGACGAGAGTCAAGCTGACTAATAAAGGAAAGAAACGGGTAACAGAATTTATTCTGAACGATATTACTATCAGTAAGCCAAAAAATTGGGATGGAAAATGGAGAATAGTTATTTTTGATATTCCTATAGATCGGGATAGGGCTAGGGGGGCATTACGTCGTAAAATAAAGGAATTAGGATTTCGTCAGTTGCAAAAAAGCGTTTGGATATTTCCTTATGAATGTGAAGACGAAATTCTTTTTATTTCTGAAATATTTAGAATAACTAAATACGTAGAAATTTTTACAGTTGATAAAATGTTGCATGAAAAGGAAATCAGAAGAGCCTTTAAATTATAACTCCTAAATGTTTAGTCAGATAATGTATACTGGTTAGTGGGATTTTAGTGCTTGCATTATTACCGTATGGGAATAATGCAAGCAGACAGAAGGAAAAATGGAGAGACTATGGTAAATTAAGGCAAATAATGGAACGAAAAATAATTTCAATCATAGAGAAAACCGAGTAAAGAAAAAAATATGCTACAATATAATTTATGAGCAATATTTTAACTTCCCTTAATCCTAACCAACAAGAAGCTGTCAAAAGCATAGGCGGCCCCGTTTTGATTATTGCCGGAGCTGGCTCGGGAAAAACCCGGACCCTCACTCACCGAGTGGCCTATTTAATAAAAGATAAAAATATCAATCCCCAAAACGTGCTAGCAGTTACTTTTACGAATAAGGCAGCCGGAGAAATGAAAGAAAGAATCGTTGATTTGCTGGGCATAAGGAGAGATCAAATAAAATTGAAAAAATCAGAGCTTCCCATAACTGGAACTTTCCACTCTATTTGTGTGAGGATATTGAGAAGGGAGATAGACAAACTGGGGTATAAAAAGTCGTTCAATATTTTTGACACCGACGACCAGCTCTCTTTAATGAAAAAAGTTTTCAAGCAGATGGAAATAAACACAGACCAATTTAGCCCGCGCTCTTTTTTGGAAAGTGTAGGTAAGGCCAAGAATGAACTTATAGATTCTGAGCGATTTGAAAAAGAAGTGGGAGGATATTTTGAAGAAACAGTAGCTAAGGTATATAAAAGATATCAACAAGAATTGAAAATCAACAATGCTTTGGATTTTGACGACCTTATTATGCTAACAGTGGAGGTTTTCCAAAAATTCCCTGATATTTTGAAAAAATACCAAGAGCTGTTCCGCTATATCTTAGTGGATGAATATCAAGATACCAATCATGCCCAGTATGTTTTGGTTAATCTATTAGCTCGAGGGCATCGCAATCTTTGTGTTGTCGGGGATGACTGGCAATCAATTTATATGTGGCGGGGAGCTGATATACAAAATATTCTCGATTTCGAAAAAGATTATCCGGAAGCGAAAGTTATTCATCTGGAGCAAAATTATAGATCAACCCAAGTTATTTTGGATGCTGCTTACGGCGTAATTTCGAAAAATATTAACCGCAAGGATAAAAAACTTTGGACCGAAAAAAAAGAGGGCCATCCCATTACTTCTTATGAGGCAGAAGACGAAAAAGACGAGGCCGAATTTATTGCCAACGAGGTAAAAGACAAAACTAGAGGAGGAAGATTATATTCTTCATTTGTAGTTCTTTATCGAACTAATGCCCAATCAAGAATTATTGAAGAAATTTTTTTAAAAAGATCCATCCCCTATAGAATTGTCGGTGGAATAAAATTTTACTTACGCAAGGAAATAAAAGACATCGTAGCCTACCTGCGGCTAATTAATGATTTTAACGACTATATTTCCTTGGAGCGGATTATTAATGAACCACGCAGAGGGATCGGAGAAAAAACACTTTCTTTATGGACAAAGCTTGCCAAGGAAAAAGAAAGTGATTTAATTAACGCCGGACTTAAAATTGGCGCGAAGCGTCATCCTGAGCCTGTCGAAGGATCTCGGGATTCCTCGGCTTCACTCGGAATGACAAATGTAAGATCAGACGCAATCGCAAAATTTTGCGATTTCATTAAGCGGATGAATGAATCAAGGAACAGAGTTAAACTTACTGATCTCATCGGAAAAGTATTCAAAGAAAGCGGATATGAAAAAGTGCTTCTTGACGGAACAATAGAAGGTGAAACGAGATGGGAGAATGTTCAAGAATTACTATCAGTAGCCAGAAAATATGACGACATAGAAGACCGCGTGTCGCCTGAAGCTTTAGCGGTGGCGCAAGGTTCATCCTTAAACGCATTTCTAGAAGAAGTGGCCCTAGCTTCCGATGCGGACAATATTGCTCAGGACAAAGATACCGTCCATCTTATGACTCTTCACAGTGCCAAGGGATTGGAGTTCCCCTTTGTTTTTATTACTGGGCTGGAAGAGGGAATTCTGCCTCATTCTCGAAGCACGCTTTCCCAGCTGGAAATGGAAGAAGAAAGGCGATTGATGTATGTGGGAATAACCCGAGCTAAAGAAAAAGTTTTCCTTTTATTTACCCAACAGAGGAATATTTTTGGCACGACCCAAATGAATCCTCCGTCAAGATTTTTGGATGATATACCATCGCATCTTGTTCAAAATGCGAAATCTCAAATCTCAAATTTCAAATCTCAAAATAAAAACATACATAATACTTCATACCCGACCGCATCGCCCAAGCTCAGCTTTGGCGGGCGCGGCAAAATACATAATACCGAATTAAAGGATGGCGATAAAGTAAAGCATCCTGATTTTGGAGAAGGGATGGTCGTTTCTACTGAAGAAGATGTCGTAATAGTGGCTTTTAAAAAACAGGGAATAAGAAGACTTTCCACCGAACACGCCCTATTGGAGAAGATATAAAAAAATTTCTTATAAACTTATTCTACAGTAGTTATCGATCGACGATTAGTGTAGAATATCAAGACTTCACTTCTTTAGGAGAGGGATAGAGGAAGTATAAAAATACGTATT
>BDTH01000068.1 GCA_002923195.1 bacterium BMS3Abin15 | reverse complement strand
TCCTATTACCGAGTTGGTATCCTGTTACATGGCTCATAATAATTAGCAAATGGGGGCTGTTGTTTGCTATGGCAATTTTGTGGTCTTGGAAGATCGCTCTTGGACTAATGATAACTGGCTATATTTTATCAATTATACTTCCTATTCAATACAGTATGTACAAAGGTATTCTCAAAAAACGAATTAATCAAATCCAGCTAGAAGACGACGAGCTTGCTCAACAATTGCTAGGAATGCTAGATTCTTCTCCATTTTGATTATGGAAATAGTTTAGAATTAATCTGGGTATAGCAGTGGATTAGCGCTTAACGGATAAAACAGGATATAACCAGTTACTGCAATGAATGCGAGATAGCAGAGACTTTTTAGGGTTGTGTTTGTTTTAAGATGCTCTAATAGATTTTCTTGCTTTTTGATGCCGTACATATCTCGCATCACTGAGTACATCGTTATACAAAAAAGATAAATAAACGATCATATTGTTCAAATGCTAATACCTTAATCAAATGAAATGAAATTAAAACAGTCATGGTTACCCTTTATATTAATTTTAGGATTCTGGATCATAATATCTTTCCTACTTGATCCGTGGGATGTAGAGTTTATTGCCATGTTTTATATGGCCATTATAGCTCTCGCAATTTCATATATTTATATTGGTTACAAGATAGTTGTTAATCATAAAAAAAATACTTCAATGATTTTTATTAAACTTTCAAGATTACCCTTTTTGATTATCGCTTCACATGCATTAGTGCTTTTTTCAGGAAGAACTTTCAGCTCCGAAGGCGGATGGTGGATTTTATACGCATTGCTTATGATCGGGCTTCCAGTATCAGTAATTTTATATATAACCGGAAAGGCAATAGAAAAATATAAATCGAGATAACAAAAATTGTATAACCATTTAGTGCATAGAATGCGTGCCAGCAGTGCTGATTTTGGCTTTGTTTAGTTTATAGTTTTCAAATCATTTTATTTGCAATTAATACGTTTCAGGCACGCATCTATGACCATAGCGTTATACACTGAAAAATATAATGAATGATTTTTTCAGAAATAAAGAAAATAAATGAAGAATGTTTTGAAATTTAATAAAAATGCAGCAAAAGATTATTTTCTAAAAAAAGAAAGCTATGTAAATTTCGACCTTCCCTTATATTTTTCATTTCAAGCCTTAATAAATAAAACTGATAAAAAACTAGCAAAGAAAAATCTTTCAGACTTCAGGCAATCATCACCACGTGACATTGATAATGTAAATTATCGCTTACTATCAAACAAGGATGGAAAATATTCTTGGAGACCCCTTCAATTGATTCATCCCGCTATTTATGTTTCTTTAGTGCATAAAATAACTGAAAAAGGAAACTGGAAATTGATTAAAGAACGATTTAAACTTTTTCAGCAGAATGATAAAATAGAATGTCACAGTCTTCCAGTTATTTCAGAAACAGAAGCCAGAACAGACAAAACAGAACAAATACTTACTTGGTGGCAAATGATAGAGCAGAGGGCTTTAGTCCTTGCGTTGGATTTTAAGTATGTACTTCATACTGATATTTCCGACTGTTATGGTTCTATATACACACACTCTATTCCTTGGGCATTACATAAAAAAAGTGAAGCCAAGAAAAAGAAAAACAGAAATAAGCAATCATTAATTGGAGTATCAATTGATTCTCATTTACAAGATATGAGTTTCGGTCAAACTAATGGTATTCCACAAGGCAGTACATTAATGGACTTTATCGCAGAGATAGTTTTGGGTTATGTTGACCTCCTTCTTTCTAAAAAGCTCAATAAACTAAAAATAGATGATTATCGAATTTTAAGATACCGTGATGATTTCAGAATTTTTACTAATAATCCTTTCGAAGCGGAACAAATTACAAAAGAGCTTTCTGAAATTTTATCCAACTTAGGGATGAAGCTCAACGCAGACAAAACTACAGCCTCTGATGACATTATCAAGAGTTCAATAAAACCTGATAAAAGATATTGGATTAGTAATAAAATAATTACTGGGAATAAGCAAAAATGGTTAATCCAATTGTATTTGCTTTCTGAGATATTTTCAAACTCAGGAACAATTGATACACAAATGAGAGATTTTTTAAAAGTACTTGAAAATTCGAAGAAGAATGACCAAAATTTAGAAACCTTGATCAGTCTCGTAACTGAAATCGCCCTAAGAAACCCAAGAGTAATTCCAACGGCAATAGCCATTTTGAGTATTTTTATAAGTCGGATAAAAAGAAACTCAAATAAAATCCAATTAATAGAAAAGATTAGGATTAAATTTGGACAAGTGCCAAATTCTTCGCTGTTAATGATTTGGTTTCAACGACTCTACCTTAAAATAAATAAATCAGTTGAGTATAGTGAACCACTTTGCAAAAAGGTTATTAATGAAGAGAAGATGATTTGGAATTCTGAATGGTTGAATGGCAGTTTTAAAAAAATAATTGATGAAACACCGGTAATTGAAACAGAACTACTGAAAAAGACAAAAAGTAAATTTTCAAAGAAAGAAATAAAGGTACTTGTATCTATGAAAAGATATGATTACGAATAAATAATATGTATAATCGGATAAGCGGGGGTTTTTCTCCCCCGCTCTCCACACCACCCCGGCGAGCGGGTCTACCCGGGGGCACTTCCGTTGGGCGCGCACCGGGCGGTTCCCAAAGCACGTCGGCCCATAGGCGGACAATAACTGGGGCGAGCGATTCAATGATGCGCCGTGTGGTCACTTATCCTGTCGGATTCAATGTGCCTCACGAGCTAATTGAGACTCGCAATTCCCTGCTCTGAGTTCAGCCCTTCACCATATATCAGGCATTACCCCGACCGTTTGGCTACTATGGCCTCTGCTGACTTCTGCACAATCTCATCAGAGATTTCTCCCTGATGCGCTGCCTTCATCTGCCTCTGTCCGTTTCCTTGTTTTGTTCGCTGTCAGGTGGAAACGGTTACCCGATAACGCCGTGGGCTTGTTCTTCCGGTTTTGCCCTCCCGGTTTTCCTACATAAAGCAGTTTGCAGACCGCCTGTTGAGCAGATCTCCCCGGATAAGGATGTGAACTTTTCCGCCTCGGCGGATCCGCCTGAGGCGGACACTACACAACCGCAGCATTTAC
>BDTH01000067.1 GCA_002923195.1 bacterium BMS3Abin15 | reverse complement strand
GCCTACGAAAAATTCAATGCCATCCGCCCGGATAATTATGATGAATTCAGGAAGGCATTAAAGAGCGGCAAGACCGGCGAGGAAAACAAATTCAATAAAAAATTCGGCGTCTATTATACCCCTCGTGAAATTGTCCATTACATGTGTCAACAGAGTTTAATCAATTATTTACATACCGAACTTACCGATTGTCATTCCCCGATAAATCGGGACAGCCCCGCGACCCTTACTCCTTGTCATTCCCGCGGTCCTTTGAGCGGGAATCCAGTTGTTTCAAAAGAAGATATCGAAACCCTGATACATACCGGCGAACATGTCAGCGAAAACGAAATAGCAGCGCTGATAAAAGAACAAAACATAAAAAAAGGAAAACAGAAAACTTCCGGTTACAAATTACAACTGCCCGAAAGCATACGCAGCAACGCCGCACTGATTGACGAGAAACTGGCGGACATCACAGTCTGTGACCCGGCAGTGGGTTCCGGCGCTTTCCCGGTTGGCATGATGAGTGAGATTGTCAGGGCAAGAAATGTGCTTTCAGTTTTTCTTAATGACAATAGTAGAACAGCTTATGAATTCAAACGCCGCTGTATTGAACATTCCCTTTACGGTGTGGACATTGACCCCGGCGCGGTGGAGATTGCCAAACTGCGGTTGTGGCTCTCGCTGGTGGTTGATGAGGATGATATTGAGAATATTAAGCCTTTGCCGAATCTGGACTACAAGGTTGTATGTGGGAACTCGTTGCTTGGGGTAGAGAAGGACCTGTTTAATAATGCACTTTTTAACGAACTGGAAAAATTGAAACCGCTGTTTTTCAACGAAACCAATCCCACAAGAAAACAGGAATATAAAAAGCAGATTGATAACTTAATCAGACAGATTACTAACGGACATCAGGAATTTGATTTTGAAGTCTATTTTTCAGAGGTGTTTCATGAGAAAATGGGATTTGATGTGGTGATTGGTAATCCACCTTACGAGGAAATATCCGAAAAAAAGACAAAGGCCTATTTTCAAAAAAATTATTCAGACGTCCTTTCTGGACATTACGATTTGTATATTTTCTTCTTTAGAAAGGCTTTCTCTGTCGCGAGAACCGAGGGGATTATTTCATTTATAACTCCTCATACCTACTTGCACTACACCCAATTCAAAAACCTAAGGAAACACATTTATCAGAATAGTCAAATCATTGAAATTACAAATAGGATCAGTGGGATTTTTGAGTCAGCAGTCGTAGACAATAGTGTAATTTTCTTGCGAAAAGGGCTACTAATAAAGAACTATTCGACAAGCTTTGCAAGTAAGTATCTAAGTGATGGTAGGTTGCTTAATGAGAGAACCTTCGGCCTTAATCACTCTGATTTCAATCCTCAAAGTTTCGATATTAATGCCATCAGAAATGGAAGAGTTATAGAGAGATATAGCAAGAATACAATTCGGCTAGCAGACATAACCCAGAGTACACAGGGCATAATTGTATATGCAAAAGAGCAAGGCAAAAAGGTCAATCGTTTTAGTGAGACCAAGATAAATAACAATTATCAACCAGTTGTAAAAGGTCGAGACCTTTCAAGATATGAACTGCGGTGGACAGCAAAATACATCCACTATGGCGAATGGTTATGCCGAGCTCGCGACCCAGTTTTTTTTAAATCAAAGAAACTTTTTTTCAGGCAAACTGCGGATTCCATCATTGGAACCTACGTAGGGCACCCTATGTATTGTATTGATTCTGTGCATTCCTTCATTCTACCTCAAGATCAAAGTGAATATGATTTACTGTATATCTTAGCAATCTTGAATTCAAAGTTTGGTACCTATCTTTATAAATTGTTTATAACCGAAACGGGCAAGGTTTTTGCGCAAGTTAAGTTAACCTATCTAAGGAGACTCCCAATCAAAGTCGTGCCAAAGAGGATACAAGAATCTTTTATCAGTAAGGTTAACCACATACTCGGTATCACTGAAGACGATGATTATTTGGAAAACCCGCAGAAACAATCAAAAGTAAAAGCCATTGAAGCCGAAATCGACCAACTTGTTTACAAGCTCTACGGCCTCACTCCGGAAGAAATTAAAATCGTGGAGAGTTCATCATGAGTAAATCATTTACCAAAGGCTCGGAATGGCGAAAGTGGGATTTGCATGTCCATACCCCATTTTCTTATGAAAATCATTTTTCTGATTGGGTTACTTATATTGATAAACTTAAAGAACAAGCTGTTGTCCACGATATTGAGGTGGCAGGGATCAATGACTATTTTTCCATTGACGGTTATGAAAAACTTTTGGAGGGATGTGAAGAAAAAACAAAAAAGATAACACCTCGCATAAAGTTAAGCAATGACAAATGGCTTTACCTCTTTCCGTTGGTAGAATTGAGATTGGAGAATTTTACCAGCGATAATGAATCTGTTAATATACATGTGGTCTTTTCTCCGGATATACTACCATCAACTATTCAAAGTTCCTTTTTAGAAAAGTTGACAATCAACTACCAGTCGCTTAAAAATTTAAACTGTAAGGCTGATGATCTGATAAAAATCGGTCACGCTGAAGAAAACAATGGACGCTTTGAAGCAAATTTAGATTTATCTTATCTATCCGATCAAGATAAAAAACGCCTAATCAATAAAGCACTCAAAGTCATCTCTTTTTCTATTTCTATCTTCGAAGATGGTATTGAAAAATTCAAAAAGATTTTGGATAAATCTGGAATCAGCAAAGATAAATATTTGATAATCATTGCAAATAAGGGTACGGGTGGTTTGGATGCTTTTCATTGGCATGACAAACTTAAAGATCTATCCAGAGCCGGAAATATAAGACAAAATATATTGAATTTGTCCGATGTGTGCTTTTCTAACGATGATAATGATATCCAATTCTTGTTGGGGGAAAAAGATGATACATCAAAAGAAGAAATCCTTAATCGTTTCAGGAGTTTTAATCCGTGCATTTGGGGTTCAGATGCACACACGGAAGAAAATCTATTTCATCCATCAAATGGAAATACTAACGATTACACATGGATTAAAGCAGACCCAACCTTTGAAGGACTAAAACAAATAATTTACGAGCCGGAATCCGGTGAACGTGTAAAAATAAGTCCGGTTGAGCCTGATCAAAAGGACGGTTACAAAGTTATTTCAAAGATTCGATTTTCCAATACTTCTGATTTTCCAAAAGAAATTGAGTTTAATAAAAACCTTTGTTCAATTATTGGAAGCCGGTCATCAGGCAAATCAGCACTACTTGCTTATGTGGCTCACTCTGTTGATAAAGGGCCTGTTGAAAAAATGATTGATGGTCCCGGAGAAGGCGCAGATTATCACTGGGACAAAATAGACATAGATCATTCTATTGAGTGGGGCAATGGACAGTCAAATGATGAAAGCCCAGGGAAGATTGTCTACATACCCCAGAATTATTTATTTAAGGAAAGTAAAGATTCAAACGAAATCAAAGAAAAAATTAAACCGGTGTTGTTTAAAGTTCTCCCTGATTTTGAAGTAAAGTATACACAGGCAGAAAAAAAGATAGGTGGACATAATCAGCAAATTTCAGAACAGGTTGATGATTGGTTTGATCTGTCTGACTCTATCAAATTAATTGATGAACAATTAAAGGAATTGGGAGTTAATAACTCTATTAAAAAAGAGAAAGAAGATATTGAATCAAAAATTCAACTTTTGAAAGAGAAATATCAATTAAGCGATGAAGATTTAAAGAAGTATCAAGAAATAAGTGCTTCCCTATCACAACATGCTGGTAGAATAGATGTGATAAATACAGAACTCTCACAACTATCTGATGTTTCCAAAAAATGGGATTTTTTTAGTGAATTAAAGATTACTCTTACACCAGCGTTGACAAGTTTGCCGAAGGAACTCCAGGATGCAATTAGAAAGAGCTTAGAGGAAACAGAGGATGGAATTCTGAAAGAAGTAAATAAGCAAGTTGTAGATTATAAAAACTCCATCGAAAAAGAGAAGGTAGGGGCAGAGGGAACAATCTCAGATATTAAAGAAAAAAATAAAGAACTCATCGAGAAATATCAGAAAAATGTTGAATTAAAGGGGTGTGTTAATAAATTAAACGAGTATGACGAAACTATTAAGAAAATCTATGAGACAGCAACTGAAAAGAAAAATTCGAAAGGTAAATTAGAAAAATGTGAGGAATTTATCAAGGGTAGAATAGATAAAAGAAAATCTCTTATAAAAGAATTGGCAACCAATATAGAAAACGCTGATCAGAGCTCTATAGAGGGCATTAAGTTTGGATTGGAGTATGGGTTTGTTGAAAACCTTGAAGAAGTCACTCAAAAAATAAATATCAAGGAAACATCGAATTTTATTGAGAGTGGTAAATTGAATATTGACAAGATCAGAAAAAAACCAGGTGCATTTTTATCTGATCTGTATTCTGGGGAACAAAAAATTATTAAGGGTAATGAAAAGAAGCAGGTTGCTCGAGACGTCTTATCACTGACAGAAAAAATTCTTTTCAATGCCGAAATGGAAGGTGATAAAATTGGTGGATTTTCTGAACCAACAATGACACCGGGGAAACGAGCATTGTTTCTATTAAAGTTAATACTCTTTGAATCCGAAGATACTTGGCCGTTGTTAATTGATCAGCCGGAAGATGATTTGGATAGCAGGTCTATTTACGACGATATTGTTCCATTCTTGAAAAAAAAGAAAAAAGAACGACAAATTATTATGGTAAGTCACGATGCAAATCTTGTAATCGGGTCAGATTCTGAGCAGATTATTGTTGCTAACAGACATGGAACTGATAGAAAAAATGCTGATGAGAGACAATTCAATTATCTTACCGGTAGCTTGGAATACTCTAGAACAAAAGACGAGGATTGTAACGATACTCTTAAAGCACAAGGAGTGTGTGAACACGCGTGTGAAATCCTTGATGGAGGAAGGACCGCATTCGAACAAAGGAAAAATAAATATAACATAAAATAATTTTTTAAAAACAAGGTGGTGCGAGTCAGTGGGGGCGAATCTTTATAAATGACAAAAATCTCTATATCACGAACCCAGTAGAAGATAATGGTTAAAGCAAA
>BDTH01000066.1 GCA_002923195.1 bacterium BMS3Abin15 | reverse complement strand
TAGCCGTAACCCCTCCTCCGCCTCCCAAGAAAACTGCTCGGGAGCCGGAACCTAAAATTGTATTGGAGCAGGTAGAAACAGAAGAACCGATAACCAGAAAATGCCCAAGAGTGGAACATGAGCCGATTGCCGGCGCGGGTATCTGGGGAAACGGAATTGGCCGAGGAAAATTCGCTTATGCGGAATACATGGCTTGGCTGAAAAAACGATGTGATTCAGAATACTCATTCGGACTCGGTGTTTTCGGAGCCCTTGAGGCAGGAGATTCTAAAACTGTCACTTACGAATGGGATGGTTACGGAATAGGTCCTCAGATAGGCCTGAAAAGGAACTGGACATATACCGATAAGCATAACATGATCCGTGCCCAGCAAATTCAGCTTAAGGCAAGACTCGTCTGGGAACACAATTACGGAGAAAGTTCCGTTTCTGGCTATAAAATGAGCCAGGACAGCTTGAAGCTCGGTATCTACACTGAGTACGTAAGAGAGATGAATGATAAATGGCTGGGCATACTGACCGCAGAAGGTTGGCATGCGCTGGATCGTTCCATAGATTCTACCTGGAGCGGAGACGAACCATCTAACCGAAACCAGATTGTGCTGGGAGCGTATGGACAGTACAGATTTAACGACACCTGGCAGACACGTTTCGGTGGCGGACCCTTCTATCAAGGATGGGATGACATGTATGGCCTACACCTCAGAGCAGAGCTTAGATGGAAAGAGATTATAATGATCGGGCCCTACGTTAATCTATTCCCATTTGGAAAGTCAAGTACTTACGACGGGGTTCCAACATCTGATCTCCAAACTATTGGAGCATTTGTACGCCTGGAGGCTGGACCAATAATCAGGAATCTAGATAAAAAAAGACGGGAAAACAGAGTTGTAAAAATTGACAACTCTGAAGGGTATCTGGTAGAATCTAAAACCAGTGATGATAGCTAGTTCCTTAATTATGTATTTCCGCCCAAATTAATGTTTAGGCGTTAATATAAATAAAACAGCGGCTTTATAAACCGCGGAAAGGAAGAAGGAGGTATACCATGAAAAAGTTAGTAATCTGCACATTAGCTGTAATGTTTATCGCATCACTTGTGCCGGGCAAGGCTGAAGCGGTAAAAGCTTTACCGCCGGGAGCCAAGGTCAGTGCTACCTGTAATTCCGATAACACGGCCACGGTCACCATCAAGGGTGTAGACGTGATACGTGCGGAGAAATACAATTACGGCGGCACAAAATACGTCACGACTGATCCCAACAACGTGAGGTTCAACCTTGATGAAGGAAAGCGTTTCAGTTTTATGTTTGACCGCGACGATCCGCATTATCCGGCACTGGGAGCTGGGCAAAAAAAGATCCGTGGAGGAGGTGCATCGTTTCTAGGTGATAACGTAGATGTCGATGACGATCCGGACGGCAAAGGCCACGCATTTGTAGTGACCTGCCAGTAACAATAAGCCCCAGAGATTCAAATGAATCTCTGGGGCTTGATTTTTTTTCGAGTTTATGGTATAGTGCCTGGTCGGTTATTCAAACAACTGTTAAGCTTTAAATAAATGAATATTACGAAAAAAACTACTTTAAATACAGAAGGGGTGAGCGCGATTTTCATTATTGCCTTCGTTTCGCTGTTTGTGTTGGCAGGATTCATTGTCGGTTTTAACCTGCCTCTTTTTGTTATAACCATGCTCTTGGGGGGATTTATTGCTTTCATTTATCCTCGCAGTGGACTATACGCGATTGTTTTTCTTACTTTTATTTACGAGAGATTCTTTACTCTACAACCAATCATTATGGGAAGAGTCGAGTATAAGCTTTATCCACTTGATATAGTCTTTCTGGCAGTAATTGCTGGTATTCTTTTTCAGACAGTAAGTGGAAAAATTGAATTAAGATTAAAGAAAGTTGATTATTATTTGGTGGGATTTATCTTTTTAACCATAATTTACTTTCTAATCAGTGTTTTTATTATAAAAAGTGACTTTGCTTTGTCATTCAGCAGCTTCAAAAACTACGTATTTTATTCTTTGTTTTACTTTGTGGCATTATTTCTGTTGCAAAAGAGAGAACACTTAATACAATTACTAAAATTTACTTTGGCAGGAGCTACTGGAATAATCTTTTTTATAATCTATGGAATTTTAAGTGGTAGTGGACTTTGGTCTGAATTCACACCTCTTTCGACGGAGGGAGTGCGCCTCCTGGCCTTCACTCACTCATTCTATTTATCAATGGCACTTTTAGGTGTGCTTGCATATCTAGTATTTAAGAGGAACATCAGCAGTAAATTTTATCTCGCTTTAATAACCATTTGGGTGATAGGAATCGTTGGATCAATGATGAGACATCTATGGATAAGTTTATTTATTTCGTTTATTATCTTATATTTTGTTATCTCTAAGCGTCATCGGATTATCTTTAGGAAAATTTTGGTCAAATATATTGTATTAATTATTGCGATTATAGTTATATTGACTCAAATTTCTTTACTGGTTCCGCGTTCAGAAATTAGCCAAACAGCAGTCTCCGTTAAAAATATTATTCTTCAAAGATTCGGCTCACTTTCTCATGTCTCAACTGATGAGAGTTTTTCTTGGAGAAGCGGAGTATGGAAAGAGGGAGTTAAGGAGTATCGAAAAAATCCATTGATGGGGGTTGGTTTTGGCAAAAAGATTCATGTTGAAATCGGAAAGTACAAAGACTCTATAGATATTAGAAATATTCACAATTCCCCCTTGGGACTACTTGTTCAAATGGGAATATTACCCTTTGTTTTGTTTGTTGTTTTAGTGTATAAAAACCTAAAAGAATTGTTAGTAAGAATAAAGGATGACTGGATTGGCGTGCTTTTGCTAGTATTAATGGTAAATTATTTAATCGCATTCTTGTTTCAGCCATATTTAGAGGCAAACTTACTGGGAATATTTTTCTGGATAATATTGGGGCTGATCAGGGCTTATAATCTTCAATCTTATGAAAATACTGGAAATAAATAAATTTCATTTTGCCAAAGGAGGAGCAGATAAACACTTCCTGGATGTAATAAGTCTCTTGGAAAACCAGGGCCATGAAGTAGCAGTTTTTTCCATGCGCCACTCTAAAAATTCAGGAGTCAAGCAAGATAATTACTTCGTCTCAACAGTAGGCTACACCCAAGAATATAGTTTGTGGGAAAAATTAAAAGGTGCCTTTAGAATGTTCCATTCTTTCGAAGCTAAGAAAAAAATCAACGAATTGCTAGATGATTTTCAGCCGGACATTGCTCACATCCATAATATTTACCATCAGCTTTCCCCAGCTATTCTTTTTGAAATTAAAAAAAGAAATATTCCGATCGTCATGACAGTACACGACTATAAACTGATAAATCCCAATTACAATTTATATTCAAATGGAAAAAGTTACGACCGATGCAGAGATAAAAAATATTACCAATGTTTCCTGGACAGGTGTGTAAAAAATTCCTATCTTAAAAGTTTTTTGGCAATGCTGGAAATGTACTGGCACGAATCCCTGGGAACTTATGGGAAAAATATTGATATATACATTGCTCCTAGCGAATTTGCAAAACGAACCCTAGTGGAATGGGGAATGGACCATGAAAAAATAATTGTCCTGCCGCATTTTATTAATAAGGAGTTGGCCATAACAGCGCAGGCCGACGGTGAAAAATACGCCTTATATTACGGGAGGATCTCAAAAGAAAAAGGAGTTGCTGATCTTATGAGTATTTTTGAAAATCTTAATAGTAAAACAAAGCTCTATATGGCCGGAGAAATTGAAAATAATTTTAAAATCAGAGAATCCGAAAACATAAAATACTTAGGTTATCTGGACAAGAATGAATTAATGCCCTACATAAAAAAAACTGATTTTGTGGTTTCTGCTTCAAAACTGCCGGAAACATTTGGATTGGTAGCGCTAGAATCAATAAGCCAAGGGAAGCCTTTCATCGGACTAAGAAATGGGGCCTACCCAGAAATCATTAAGAATGGAATAAATGGCTTTCTTGTTGGTAGTAAAAATGAGCTTAGAAATGTGATAAGCAAAATGATTAAAAATGAACTAGTTTTTAACAGTCAGAAAATACAAAAACTAGCCTATGAAAAATATAATAAAGCAGATTATTATAGTAAATTAATAAGCATATTTCAAAGATAGTTTTTTCTTGACAAATATGCCGCTTAGATGTATTATCAGGAGTTCTCACTAAATATATAATCATTAAATAAAAATATGAGCATGAAAATAAAACATCTGTTTATGGCTAAAAAATGGGAGATAGCAGGAAGTTTACTGCTTTTGGCGGTATTTGTTGCTCCTGTTTTATCTTTGGCTGGAAGTGAGACAAAGATCTATGTTGATGATGATGCTAGCGGAACAATGGATGGATCATCTTCTAATCCTTACGATACCATAGGGAAAGCTTTAAGTCATGCCGATGAAAATACTGAGGTTCATATAAGAAAAGGCACCTATAAGGAAAACATTGAGATTCCTAAAGGAGTTGAAGTTTATGGCAGCGACGAGGATGATGTAACTATCAAGGCCGATGACGATAACGATCCTGTTGTGAAAATGAACCATAAAACAAAAATTAATAAAGTAACGATTCGGGATGGAAAATATGGAATCACTGTAGGAAAAGATGATCGTGCCTCAATAATTAAATGTATAATTAAGAAAAATGATAAGGATGGAATCATAATCAGACCGGCTGATACTAATGATAAATATATAGTAAACATTAGCGAGAGCGAAATAAAGGATAATGGAAGGGCTGGTATTTATTCTGAAAAACGAAAGTTATCCTTAATTGAAAATAGTATTATTGATAATGACAGCGATGGAGTTGATTTAGAGGCTGGAGCAGAAGCCTGGATTAAGGGAAATAAGATTAAGAATAATAATGGAAGTGGATTAAAACTTACCCTAGATAAATCAGAGATTTGGACTAAGAGCAATACCTATTATGGAAATGATCATGAGGGATTGGAAGTCAATGCCTATGGAGAAGCGGGAAGAATAGACATAAGAAAATCAAAATTTTATAAAAACGATCGCTATGGAATTGCCAAGATACAGCGAGGCGAGTTTGCTTCTTCTATCTGGGACGGATTCACTGTACAAAGTGACGTTATTTTTTGGGAAAACAAAATAGGAATCATATCTAACATTATCAAACTGTAATCTCTTTTAAATTATAAAAAGAATGAAGATAGCGTTTATTGGGCAAAAAGGAATACCATCTCTTTCCGGCGGAGTAGAGAGACACGTGGAGGAGATAGCCACAAGAATGGCCGACCAAGGACATGAAGTTTTTGTGTATGTCAGAAATAATTATACTGATAAAAATTTGAAGGAATACAAGAACGTGAAATTAATCCACCTTCCTAGTATCTCAACAAAGCGCTTAGATGCCATAAGTCACACTTTTTTAGCTACTATTCACGCGCTTTTTCAAGATTACGGGATCATCCATTACCAGGCTATTGGACCAACCTCTTTAAGTTGGATAATCAAGCTTTTCAAGAGAAAAACCCTTTTAATCGCTACTTTTCACTGCCAAGATTATCATCATAAAAAATGGGACTTATTTGCCCAAAAATATCTGCGTTTTGGGGAATATATCACATGTAATGTGCCGGACAAGACCATTTCTGTTAGTAATGTTTTGCACGACTATGCTCTTAAAAAATACGGAGTGGATACAATTTTTATCCCTAATGGCGCAAAAGTAAATTTTAATTCCGGAAACGATATCTTGTCAAAGTGGGGAATAAAAGATAAGAGGTATATACTTTCAGTCAGCCGACTGATTAAGCATAAGGGAGTGCATTACCTCATTGAAGCATTTAAGCGATTAGAGGATACTAATAAGGTGCCGAATAATTTCAAATTGGTTGTTACCGGTGCCGGTTTTTATACGGATAATTACGTTGAATATCTTAAAACTATAAGTCAAGGGAGAGATAATATTGTATTTACTGGAAACTGCTTAGGGGAAGACTTGGAGCAGTTATTTTCACATGCATACTTATTTGTTCAACCATCAGAATCAGAGGGTCTATCCTTGACGCTACTGGAAGCAATGGGTCATAAATTAGCTACCTTGGTAAGCGATATACCTGAAAACCTTGAGGCAATAGGAAGATCAGGACTTTCTTTCAAATCAAAAAATGTGACGGATTTAGAAAATAAATTAGCTTATCTTCTTAACAAACCAGGAGAAGTTCAGGATATAGGCAAGCTAGCCAAGGATAGGGTTGACAAAGAATACAGTTGGGACTCAGTTGTTCAAAAGACACTGCAAACTTATAGGGACTCTGCATTAAAAAAAGAACTAAAGCATCATGTCTGGAATTCAAGAAAAGCTTAATATATTCAGGATTAGAAAACCTTTTTATTTTCTTACTCTGTCAATAATTTTGGCAGTTGTTTTTTTCTTTTCATTTTTGGGAAATTTAAAATTTTATCGTTCTGAAATCTCAATCCTTTTTATTCCTAAGAGCGAAGAGGTAATATTGCAATCCGAGCAAATTATCCAAAATATAATTGAACTGCCGTATCGCTTATCTTTTTACGAAAAAGTTTTAAAAGATAATAAAAATATTGATGACCAATTAGTCGGATATTCCAAAGACAAGCGCAAAGAGCTGTGGAGCAAAAAGTTAAAAATTGATCGTAGAAAAAACAGTGGTGTAATCGATATTAAAATAGATGCGAGGAACCGCAAGCAATCAGAGGCTATTGTTGAACAAACAGTATTTACCTTATTTGGCTCTGTTAGCCAATATTATGACGTGAAAAAAGACATTGATTTGCGCATAGTTGATGGTCCTATTACTTCTGCTCACGCCGCAAATATTCCCTGGCTGGCATCATTGAGCTTAGTAGCAGGTATAGCATTATCCTATCTGTCTCATCTTATTTCCGGCAGTTTTATAGAAATCATACATAAAAGAAAAGTGTCTCCAATTGAAACTGGCAACAAGAACTCAGAAGAATATGAGAAAGAGTTATCTGCCCAGGAAGAACTAACACAACCCGCAATGAAAAAATATCAAGCGCCAGGCAATCTTCCTGTAGCCGATGATGCCTATAGTGCCCCTGAAGAAGATTATGAAGAAAGCCTTGTGCCCGAAAGCGATCAATCAGAAAGCTCTGCAAATCAAGAAGAACCCACAGAGGATGAACTAAAGAATCGCCTAAATCAGTTGCTAAGGGGAGGGTTATAAAATATCAAATTACAAATTTCTAATCAAATCCCAATGCCCAATAACCAAGAGCTAATTAAAAATATCAGAAATTGGAAATTCTTAAGTATCAATTTATGAAAAAGTATTCAGTCAAATTTTGGATAATTTTCTGGATTATTGCCGTAGCACTTTTGGCAAGCTGGTTTCTTTTTTGGGAAATAAAAAACAGAGGGATTAGACTGGCCAATGTCGCCATTGACTATCTGCCTCTTAAATACGATGAAAAAGACAAATACAAAAATGTAATAAATATTGCTGACTATTTATTGAAGGATGGCAAGGAAAGGACTTTTTTAGTTCTGCTTCAAAATAATATGGAACTGAGGCCAGGAGGAGGATATATAGGAACTTTTGGAATTTTAAAAATCGAGAATGGGAGGGTTAAAGAAATTCAGACTCATGATCTTTCTAATTTTGATGCCAGAATTCCAAATATAGAGAAGCCTCCATATCCTATGGAGGAAACTTTAAGTATTAAGTATTGGAAATTGAGAGATTCTAACTATTCTCCTGATTTTATAGAGAACGCAAAAAAGGCGGAATATTTTTACAAACTCGGGGAAGGACAAGAAGAACTAGATGGCACAATAGCAATAACAGCTAATGTTTTATTGACTGCATTGGAGGTAATAGGGCCGATACAAATTGAGGGATATCCTGGAACATATGATAGTGAAAACGCAATTATGGCGCTGGAATATCAAGTAGAAAAAGGATATATAGACCAAGATGTTGAAAAAGGCGAAAGAAAATCAATTATGAATGAGCTAGCTGAAGAAATAGCAGATAGAGTTTCTGATCTTAGTATTTCCCAAAAATTAAAACTTTTTAAAGTGATAGTGGGAGATCTGGACAAAAAAGATATTCAACTTTATTTCAAAGATGCGGAATTGCAAAAAATTGTCGAAAAAGCCAATTGGGGAGGAGCGGTAGATGAAAGCTGGAACAAAGATTATTTAATGGTAGTTGACGCTAATCTCGGCGCCTTTAAAAGTGATTATTATATAAAAAGATCAATGGATTATAATGTTGATTTATCGGGTGATATTCCTAAGGCAAATTTAAAAATTACTTATAATCACACAGCCACACAAAAAGACTGGATGACCAGAGATTATCTTACGTATGTACGCATGTACGTACCTGACGGAGCTTGGCTCAAGAAACATCCAGGACTGGAAAATCCTCAATTCGGGGAAGAGTTTGGCAAGAAATATTTTGGATTTATTGTTGAAACCCCGATCGGAACATCCAGAACAGTGGAATTTCAGTATGATCTGCCTAAAGAATTAAAAAGTGATTCTTACGATCTTAAAATTCAAAAACAAGCGGGAGTAAATGACATACCTGTGAAAATTAAAGTCAAGGGCACAAGTGGAAATGAAAAAGAATATAACACAAATTTGAATTCAGATATAATTTTGAGTGAATTGGAATTACGTAATTAATTGCGTAACTGTAAAAGCAGAACGATAGTTCTGTTTTTTTATTTTGCTTTTTTGAAAAAATATATTACTATTAGTAATGCTATGATCAAAGATGTTATTGTTAAAAAACTGAATAAATTTGAGGATGATAGGGGATGGTTGACTGAAATTTATAGGAGTGATGAAGATAATTACAATCCCACCATGAGCTATGTAAGTTCCACTAAGCCAGAAGTTATCCGCGGTCCTCATGAACACGTTCATCAAAGTGATTGCTTTGTATTTATCGGGCCTGGTAATATGGAATTGCATTTGTGGGACAACCGGGGAGATTCCAAAACTAATGGTGAGTACGTAAAATTAACAGTAGGGGAAAATAATCCAACAATGGTTATTGTTCCACCGGGCATAGTGCATGGTTACAAAAATATATCAAATAAAAACGCCTGGTGCATCAATCTTCTGGATAAATTATACAAAGGAAAAAATAAAAAAGAAGATGTTGACGAAATAAGATGGGAGGAAAAAGAAGACTCGCCATACAATATCATTTAAGCATTTTAGCATGTTAACATTTAAAAATTAGATTTGTTAATATGCTTGGATATCAATATGTCCATATGAGATTATTAGTTACTGGTGGAGTAGGGTTCACCCGCCTGCCAGCGCCTAAGCGCAGCGATGGCGGGCAGGTCGGCTCAAATATTTTATGAAAATTTTAGTAACTGGAGGTGCTGGTTTTATCGGCAGCAACTTCATCCATCATATTCTAAAAAAATATCCTGCCTCGACGGCAGGCGGGCCGGATTACAAAATTGTCAACCTGGATGTTTTAACTTACGCCGGTAATTTAGAAAATCTGAAAGAACCAGAAAATAACCCTAACTACGAATTTATAAAAGGAGACATCACTGACAGGGACTTGGTAAACAGACTAATAAAGGACATTGATATTATCGTAAACTTTGCGGCTGAATCTCATGTTGATCGCTCTATTTTGGACTCCAGCGATTTTATTCGTACAAATATTCTTGGAACTCACGTCTTGCTTGAAGCAGCCAAGAATAATGAAAATAAACGATTTCACCATATTTCTACCGACGAAGTATTTGGCTCATTGGGGTCAAATGATTCACCGTTTAATGAAAACACTCCTTACGATCCCAGAAGTCCTTATAGCGCATCCAAGGCTGCCTCTGACCACTTAGTTAGAGCCTATTACCACACTTACGGATTACCCGCTACAATCTCTAACTGTTCTAATAATTATGGCCTTTATCAGTTTCCAGAAAAATTGATTCCTCTTTTTGTAACTAATTTAATAGAGGGAGAAAAAATTCCACTTTACGGAGATGGTATGAATGTCCGTGACTGGCTGCATGTAGAAGATCATTGTGAAGCCATTGATTTAATTATTCATAAGGGGAGGGTAGGGGAGACTTATTGCGTAGGAGGCGACTCTGAAAAAACCAACAAAGAAATTACCCATAAAATTCTGGAGTTAATGGGAAAAGGGGAGGAAATGATTGAATTTGTAAAGGACAGGCCGGGACATGATAAAAGGTACGCGATTGATTTTTCTAAAATAAGAGAAGAATTGGGATGGAAACCAAAAATTACTTTTGAAGAAGGCCTGAAAAAAACTGTAGATTGGTACAAAGATAATGAAAGTTGGTGGAAAAACATCAAAAGCGGAGAATATGAAAAATATTATAAAAAACAATATGGCAAAAATTAGGGTGCTAATTGTCGGATCAAGGGGTATGTTGGGCCAGGAACTGGTAAATACTTTCAAAAAAGACGGTGATTATAAAGTTACCGGGTGGGACAAGGAAGAAATTGACATAACCAGCCAAAAACAAGTTGAGCAAAAAATTAAAAAGCTAAGTCCTAATATTATTATTAATGCAGTCGCTTACAACGCCGTAGATAAATGTGAGGAAGATAAAAAAGAATTTGAATTGGCTAAAAAAATAAACGGATTAGCTCCTGGGTATCTCGCTAGGGCAACAAAAAAAGTAGGGGCTGTTTTTATTCACTACTCTAGTGATTACGTATTTGACGGAAGTCCAGATATTCCAGAACCGGCCGGATGTGCAGGCCGTTGTTTGAGCTGTGAATTACACAAAGACTTTACTCCTGAAATTGGCTTTGATGAAGAGGCCAAGCCTAATCCAATTTCGAATTATGGAAAATCAAAATTACTAGGAGAAGTAGCAGCACAAAAAGCAGGAGGGAAAAATTATATTATCCGCCTTTCAAAATTATTTGGAAAACCAGCCAAGTCCAATGATGCTAAAAAAAGTTTCTTTGACGTAATACTGGAAGTGGGTAGAAAAAATAAAGAGGTGAAAGTTGTAGATGAAGAAACAAGCTGCTTCACTTATGCTCCCGATCTAGCAAAAAAGACCAAGGAAATAATAGAATCGAGGAAACTATCTGGAATTTATCACATAGTAAACAGCGACCCTTGCACTTGGTACGAAGCTGTTATAGAGCTGTATAAACAGACCAAAATAAAAACTAAAATAATTCCCGTTGACGCAGACGAATTTCCACGGCCGGCAAAAAGGCCTCATATCTCAACTTTAATTAACACTAAGCTAAATCCATTGCGAAGTTACAAAGCCGCATTAAAAGACTATTTAAAGGATTTGGAATAGACTTGAACTTGTTATTGTTTTAAACTATAATTATAAGCCCAGAATATTTGATGTTTTCAATAAGTAACCTCACAATTTTTTATTGTTAAATACTATAAATTCGTAATTCGTATATTCGGACGAATTCGTAATTGGTAGAGAATTACATGAAAGGAATAATATTAGCCGGAGGAACAGCTGCGCGATTGTTTCCTTTAACAGCTACAACCTCCAAACAACTCTTGCCTGTTTATGACCGGCAGATGATTTTTTACCCGCTGAATACTCTGGTTAAGGCGGGAATAAGAGAAATTCTTGTGATAGTCGCACCGGATCACAGTGGCCACTTTTTGAATTTGCTGGGTCCCATGTTCGACAAATCTGAAATAAAGATTGAATTTATGGTTCAAAAGACTCCTCGCGGTCTAGCAGAAGCATTTATCCTCGGCGAGGGATTTATAGATAATGACAATGTAGCTCTTATTTTAGGTGATAACATTTTTGAAAACGATTTTTCCGAAGAAATTAAGGAATTTAAATCCGGAGGACATATTTTTGCAAAAAAAGTAGCTGACCCCGAAAGATTCGGCGTGGTAAAGTTTGATAAAGATGGAAGGGCAATAAAAATTGTTGAAAAACCCAAAGAATGGCTAAGTGATTATGTGGTAACAGGTTTATATCTTTATGACAATAGAGTTGTTGGAGCAGCAAAGAATTTAAAACCCTCCGAAAGAGGAGAAATTGAGATCGTAGATCTCCACAATTTCTATTTGGAACAGGGGGAGCTAAAAGTAACTCCATTTGAAGGCGCTTATTTGGATGCCGGCACTCATGATTCTTTGTCAGAAGCTAGCCGAGTTGTTAAGGAAAAAGGTATTTATAAAAAATTCCATCCACTAGTGGATAAGGCGATTACTAATTTCAGCCAGGAACTTAAGGAAATATCCAAGAAGAAACTTATTTAACTTTATGAAAATTAAAAAAGCTATATTGCTAGTCGCCGGATTTGGAACCAGATTTCTTCCAGCCACCAAAGCTCAACCAAAAGAAATGCTTCCTGTAATTGACAAGCCAGTGGTGCAATATCTAGTTGAAGAAGCGGTGGCATCTGGAATAGAAGAGATAATATTTATAACTGGAAGAGGTAAGCGCGCCATTGAAGACCATTTCGATATTTCCTACGAATTGGAAAATACATTGGCCGAAAAGAATAAGCATGTCTTGTTGGACAGGGTGGATAAAATTGCAACGCTGGCTCGCTTTACTTACGTACGGCAACCAACTCCCTTGGGAGACGGCCATGCTTATCTTGCAAGCATCCCATCTCATCGGAAATGAACCGGTATTGGTGATGTATGGCGACTGCGTTTACGACAGTTCTATTCCTGCCGCCAAGCAATTAATTGATGTTTTTGAAAAGTATGGCGACAGCATCATAGGACTAAGTCAGGTAAAGAAGGAAGATATTTCAAAATTTGGTGTAGCAGAAGGCGTGAAACTGGATGAAAAAAATTTGAAAATAAAAAATATAATTGAAAAGCCCAGCCCAGATAAAGCGCCGTCTGATTTGGTGGTCGTAGGGAAATATATAATAACCCCAGGGGTATTCAAAACCTTATCTAAAATGTCTCAAGAAAAATCAGGAGAAATAGGTCTGTCGCATGTCTTTGAAATAATGCTTTCCAACAATCGTCCTGTTTACGGGCATATTTTAGAGGGAGACTGGTTGGACACAGGAGATAAATTCAATTTTGTGAAAGCTACTATACATCTAGGACGCAAACATCCGGAAATTAAAGATAAATTGGAACAATATTTAAAAAGTCTGAAAAAATAAATAATATATGTACTGGGTATATTTAATAATTTTCGTAATAATGGTTCTCGCCCCTGACATAGTCGAGCAGGGATATTTTTTCCTTGATGAGGAAAAGTCTGAAGAGGTATTTATTTTATTTTTGGGCATGATTGCTGTTTTAATTTTTTTATGGAAAGAAAGACAGCTAAAATTAAACCTGAGTGAAAAAAGAAAAATACAGAAAGAGTTTAGTAGGGTTTCTAAAGATCTGAAGGATTCTTACTCATACATCGGGGAAACGAATCGAAAGTTAGACATTTTAAAAAATATTGCCCTAGGACTCCCTGATCCATCAGGATCGGCACTTCCCAATAAAACAAGGGCTTACGATACAATAATTGAGGCTGTAAAAACCTTGGGGAAAACCAACAAATTTGGCATACGACTAGTTGATGATATATCCAACAATACGAAGAAAGAGTTCAGGGGGAACTCAAGGATTATATTCAAAATAAGAAATAACTCGCTCAAGCTAATGGAGAAAGAAAATTTTCTCAAGAATGATGATTATTTTATATTTCGTTCCCCCCAAAAAATAGATAATATAAGAGCCTATATAATTATTCAGAGGGAGAGAAACAACCAAATAGAAGATCCGGGATTAATGAAAACCCTAGCTACTCAAACCCTGCTTCTTTATACACTATTAAAAAAATCCAGTATTGATGCTTAGCCGCTTATTCCGCGGTAACTCGTTCGGCGTGGGTTACTGCGAGGTTGACTTATGACCTTTATTTATTGTAAAATAACACTTAGTAACAATTATCAATTATTACATGAAAAAAAATATTCAACCCCTAAAAGACAACGTTCTTATTGAGCCGGTAAAAACTAACAAAAAAACAGGTTCTGGAATTTACCTTCCTGATAACGCATCAGAGAAAAGATCCAATGAGGGAAAAGTTGTTGAAATAGGGGACAGCAGTGAAATAAAAGTTAAAAAGGGACAACTAGTTGTCTTTAACAGCTTTGCCGGAACGGAAATTGACGATAAGTATTTAGTGGTTAAAAACGAAGATATTATTGCCGTGATAAAGTAAGTTTATTGTAAAATCGATGAAATAAAAAATGAGTAGTAATGATTTATATCCTTATTGCACAATTTCAAATCCCTTTTCTTTCCAGGATGCAAATCCTCCGCTTAAAACATTGACAGCATGAAAATTCAAACCATTCAGCATTATCCCTGCTTGAAATCCCTGCAATTCTGTTTCTCCATATACCAATATTTCTTTAGCGATGGATAACTCGCCTCTTCTTTTTTCTAGCTCATTCAGGGGAATATTACTAGCTCCGCTGATATGACCCTCTGAAAATTGCCGTTGATCACGCACATCTAGGATATAAATGGGATAATTATTATCAATGACGCTTTTCAAATCCTCGGAAGATACGTAGGTTAATTTTGATTGATCAATAAATGAGTTCGGATCGCCTAGTGAGATGACTTGCCCGCCATTTGCTATCCATCCAGAAACTCCTTCTGTCAGTACAAAGACTTTTGTATAATTCTGGCTTTCAATGATTTTTACCGCTTGAGCATGCTCAGCATCATCTTTTCCGATAACGACAACGGTTTCGCTATTATCCATCCCTATGTCACTCTGTGATAAATCTTTAAAAGGAACGCTAATTGAGTCCACTATGTGCTCTCTTTGAAAGTCATCCCACATGCGTATGTCTATTATTTTAACTTTCTCGCCACTTATTATTTTTTGCTGAAGCTCCCGAGCAGATATTACAGAATACTGGCGTTCTTCGTCTGCTGATTCTATCACGACCTCCGTTTGTTTCTTGCCAAAATGCGGGCGAAAAAAAGTTATTGCTGCTACCAGCAAGATCAAAACAAAGCCTATTAGTAAAGCAAATTTTTCCTTGGTATTTTTGTTTCTAATCATTTTTATTAGATATTCGGGTGTGCCTGTTCGTTAAGGCGTTCGTATACCTATTTTAACACACTTCCTAAAAACTCAGGATACCCATTTATAAATTCATCAGCAGATGCGATGGACTTGCCTTCAATTTGAATTTCTTTCAAAATAATTATCCCCCTGGATGATTGAATGCACACTTCGTTATCATGTTTAAATACTTCTCCTGCATTACGTTTACTTTCTGGATCATTTTTATCGTAAGACAACTTATGAAATTTAATTCTAGTTGATTTGCCGTTTTTCTCCCAAAAACTAAATACGCCGGGCCACAAATAAAAAGCGCGATACTTATTATAAATTACACCGGCCTCATCTTCCCAGTTGATAAGACCGTCTTCCTTTTTAATAATTTTGCAGAAAGTAGCTTGGCTATGGTCTTGGCGACGAGACTTTATTTTTCCGCCTACCCAAAGAGGGACGGTTTCAATAAGCAGCTCTGTTCCCAGCTTAGAAACTTTTTCAGTAATAATTTCTGTTGTATCTTCTGGGTCAACGTCAATTTCTTTTTGAGATATGATGTCTCCAGTGTCAATTCCTTCATCCATTAACATTATAGTAACTCCAGTTTTATTTTCTCCTGAAAGTATTGCACTCTGAATAGGGGAGGCACCGCGATATTTTGGCAGCAGCGAAGCATGAACATTAAGCGACCCGAAGCTGGGAATACCTAAAACTTCTCCAGAGAGGATCTTCCCATAAGCGACAACTATTATCAAATCAGGACGCAGTTTTTTTATGTTTAAAATTTCATTTTCATCAAAGCTATTGGGCTGAAAAAGGGAGAGTTTTTTCTGCTCAGCTAGGTTTTTAACAGGACTACCAGTTATTTCTTCTCTTCTGCCAACTTTCTTATCCGGCTGAGTATAAACAGCTATAACATCATATTTTTCTCTAATTAAAGAATTGAGAACCTCCATGGCTAGGGATGAGGTTCCCATAAAAATTATTCTTAATTCGGCAACGTTTTTCATATTTTATTAATCCCTAATTCTATCAATCATCAATATCCCATCTAAATGATCTATCTCATGCTGAATAGCTCTTGCTAAAATACCCTCTGCCTTTAGCTTGCTCTTTATTCCCTTTTCATCTAAGTACCTGACTTTTATTTTCTCTGGCCGTCTGATAGGAATAAATTTGCCAGGAAAGCTCAAGCATCCTTCCTCTGCAATAACTCTTTTGCGGGAGGTGGATGTTATTTTTGGATTTACAAAAACATAAACCGTTCCACTTTCTTCAATGACGCAAAGGCGGAGTGATTTTTTCACCTGGGGCGCGGCCAATCCCAATCCGTTGTTCTTTTTCATCGTTGCAATCATATCTTTAACCAGTTTCTGTATTTCCGGATCCAGCACATCCTTCACTTTCTCTGATTTTCGGCGAAGACTTTTATTGGGATATTTAATTATCGGTAACGTTGCCATAATATTAATAAGCTTGAGTTTAAAAAGATCGGGGAAAAGCTTAGCTTTAAATCTCTAAAAAAGCTGAGCTTTAAGGAGATCTTCATTTTTTAAGATAACTTTTCCTAAATTTTAGAAAAATTTTACTCCAGCGGGCTTTTTATATTTCTTAGACTTGGATTGGTGACCTTCGTATATATTTGCGTAGTCCTAATATTACTGTGTCCTAATAGTTCCTGTACGTATCTTACATCAACACCGTTTTCCAGTAAATGCGTAGCGAAGCTATGGCGGAGCGAATGGAAAGTCGCGTCCTTGTTTATTTTAGCTTTTTCCAGTGCGTTTTCAAAAACTTTCTGCGCCGTCCATTCGGTCAATTTACCGCCACGTTCGCTTTCAAAAATAAAATCATTTTTATCTTTGCTGTTTATTGTATTTATAATATCAAATTTTATTTTTTCAGGAAAAATTGTAATTCTGTCTTTATTTCCTTTTGCTCCTTTGATGTGGATAGATAATTCTTCAACATCTACGTCTTTAATTTTGAGATTTGTAGTCTCGCTAACTCTTAAACCGGCGGCGTAAGTAAGAGAAATTAAAAGTTTATGTTTTTTATTTGTAATGTTATCTATGATATTTACAATTTCAGCACGAGACAAAACGATAGGTAGCTTCAACGAGCGTTTTGCGAATTTTAAATCAATTTTTTGAGGCGATTTAATAATTTCGCGGTAAAAGAACTTTATTGCGTTGAGATAAAGATTAATTGTCTGCGGCGACATTTTTTTATCTTGTTTACCTAAAAGAAAAGATCTAATAAAATCAACATCAATATTTTCCAAATTATTTTTCTTTGCTGACAAAAAATCTTCCAAGCACCCTAAATAACTCTTAATTGTCTTGGGACTGTAATTTCGCAGCTTTAGCTCATTTTCAGTTTGTTTTAAATGTTTTTCCATATTATAATAAAAGCAAGTGTGGATAATTAAATTATACTAGCACTTCGCATAATGTACAAATAATTGCTATTAATCAACAATAGGTTCGTATAATAACGAGTTATCTAAAATGTCGCTCCTTGGCGTCGCTCCATTTCAGATAACGCGCGCGGATACCTCCGCTATTATCTTCCGTGCCGCCTCCCTCCGGTCGCGACACATCAGATAACAGCGGATATCCGAAATTTCCCTTCAGAAACCCTTCGGGATTTCTTCGGAAAGCTTCGGATCATCCGCGCGCGTTA
>BDTH01000065.1 GCA_002923195.1 bacterium BMS3Abin15 | reverse complement strand
ATGATTCTACAAACGCCCAATGCGGAAAGCCCATGGGGATCCGTACATCGTTACAACGATTTTACTCACGAAGTGGGCTTTAATCCCAATGCACTGACTCGACTTCTATCGCTCACAGGATTTAAGAAAATCGATTCCCGTGAGACAGGACCGATCCCCTTAGGACATAGTATCAAATCGTCGATCCGCTACCTGATCTGGCAAACCATCCGCGCGGTATTGAAAATCTATAATCTGGCAGAGACCGGATGTGTTGGTAGTGGGGTGTTTACGAGAGTGTTTTTAATTAAAGGGAAGAAGGAATGACGATATATATAGTAATTACGGTTTTGTTCTTGCAGGCCTCAATAGGGGTAATCTTGCTGGCGGAGAAGGCAAGGAATCCTGTCGGCATGGTGCATATATTCTTTTTCGTTTTGTTCGTGAATGTGTTGCATTTGGCGGGACTACTTGGAAATAATGATTATCGTTATGACATCACTTATTATCTGCTGACACAGATCGTTCTGCTTTCTTATCTTATCCTTTTTACTTTAGGTATGTTATGGCTTAAAGAAATGCGGGTGGCACCATTGCAAGAGCGGATCTTTCAATCTACCATGCGCATAAATAATGGCTGGTTGATTGCAGCATTTTCTGCTTGGTTGATCGTAAAGGCGTATCTGGTTATGCGATATGGCGCATCCGCCTTTTCATTATTTAGCCATTTACAGGGTGGAAACGCAGTTTTGCATTTTTATGCGTGGTGGGAAACACCGGTGGAATTCTATGCAAGAGATTTTGCAGTAGGCGCCTGTGGAGTCTATGTGATAAAGACGATTCTGGAAAAAGGGTTTTGGCGAAAGCATTGGGTCGTAACCATGGCTTTTTCCCTGTTTCTTGCTGTTTATGTGGGTACGCATTCCTCGATTGTGGGGCCGCGTCGATTCATGCTATTACTTGTCCTTCTTGGTCTGGTGACTATCTCTTGGCGGTATAAAAAGAGCGTTTCAAAATTTGTGATTTCCAAATGGCGTGTTGCTTTATTGGTAAGCATTATTTTACTTGGTGCGGCTGGCTATTACCAGAGCATACGCAATAATTTTTTACAACCTGATATTGCGGATAAATTGCTATCAGGCGATCTACTGACCTTCGCCCAAGGTGTGGGACAGGCCATGATTCCTACTTCAGAAAATGCGCGTGTTGCTGCCCCCGCAAAGTATTTTCGGGAGGGACCGCTGTCTATTGTTTATGAGGTCATCCAAAAGCGCGGTGATGGAAACCATGGGACGGGTGGTGCAATTACGGCCAATGCATTCTTGAATGCTATCCCAAGAATAATAGCTGGAGAGGCAAAGCAGGATATTAATCCAGACAACATTCTCTATTCACAAATGGGGATTGTGCAACTGTTGAATGGTATAGATCCTAACGCTCCTGATGTGGCAACAAGTTTATTGGCTATTTTAATCGCTGATTATGGTTTATTTGGTGCTTTATTTGCACCCTTAATCCTTTTATTTGCTTTGACTGTCTTTGCAGCATTATTACGAAGTCGACATTTGAATAATCCATTGGTAACTCTCTATTTGTTTTCATCTTTATTAACCGTCTCAGGTAGTGTCGAGGGAAGCCTGACAATTATTTTAACAAACTTTCGAGATCTACTAATCTTGGTAATTGCCTTGGCTCCTTTTTTGGCACTTAAACAATTACATCCTGTTCAATGGATGAGGTCACCTTTAACAAACAAGAGGATAATATGCAAAAATTAATTCAAAATATATTGGATACATGGACGGAAATACGGGCGGTTTTCCGGGTGCTTTCAAGGCAGGACAAGTATCAATTTTAGTGGTGTTTTATGGGAAATTTTTTAAAGATAATCAAAGAGCATAGTTTACGCACTCTTGATGTCTGCATGAATGGAAAATGCAAAACCTTGGATATTGATTGCCTGGGTAAGCATTTTCATTTATCGGATTATGATTTTTGTTCAGTTCGGGAAATATTTATCAGAACAACAACTGAGGTGTAAAAATAAAAAAGAAAAAACAATATGGGGATATTTTTAATAAATGTGTAGCTTGTTCTATCGAGAAGATACAACTTTGGAAAGTCAAGAATTATTGTTACACAAAAAAGTCAAATAATCTAAAATCGATATATTTCGCTGTTCGAGATGTGGAACCGCTTTTTTTAATCCATCTCATAGCGATGAATTACTACATGAAATATACAAATACTCTGGTCATGCATTGACGGCACCTGTCGCACTGTCTGAAATATTACAGGCCGAAAAGCGATTTCCTAATACTACTATTGATGCTGAAAGGATGGCTAATACTGCACATGCCATGAATAAATCAAAAAATTGTCGCGCATTGGATGTGGGGTCTGGGTATGGCTTTTATACAAAAACCCTTAATTCGGTTGGATATTCAACAGTTAGTATTAATCCAGGTAAGTATGAAAATACAGTTTTTGAAGAAATGAATGGAAA
Organism: bacterium BMS3Abin15; assembly: GCA_002923195.1. Taxonomy (GTDB): domain Bacteria; phylum Patescibacteriota; class Minisyncoccia; order Moranbacterales; family 2-12-FULL-40-10; genus BMS3ABIN15. The sequence goes on along the minus strand of BDTH01000065.1, from coordinate 382 downwards.
ATACCCTTTGCCAATTATGTTTAATAGTTACAATGACAAAGATAACTTTGGAATTATTTTGATGTCCCAGGTTCTTGAGCATATTGTTGAACCAGAAAAGGCGGTTGCTAAGGTATCCGCACTCCTTGCAAGTGGTGGAATTTTTGCCTGTGCTGTGCCTAGAATAGAGTTTCATCAAAACCTTTACAGTAAGTATATAATGTGTTATAGTTACCTAAAACATATGGAGGTAGCCATGGCACGAAAAACAAAACGCGCAAAATTGAATTTAACCGAAGACCAAAGCAACAAGCTTGAACTATTAAGCAACTCACGCACAGCCCCATTACGGGAAATACAAAGAGCTCAGATATTGCTGCACTATGCTAATGAGTTGCCGATC
>BDTH01000064.1 GCA_002923195.1 bacterium BMS3Abin15 | reverse complement strand
GACTCTTTCCCCGTTTACCCATGCGCTCCAGTAACCCGTATATGGATAGGATAATCCGAAGAACGCAGGAGCCTGAGAATTAACTTGAAACTGCATTCGATTGAATGAGCTGTAAACCAGTTTCACAGCACCCTTCTTCATGTTTTTTGCCCCTTCGGTTATTGTCCTTGCCTTTTCCGGATTGTATCCCTCAATAAAAACCTCCTGGGGCAGACGCTTACGCTCCATCCTCTTATAAGCATCATCCCGGCTGTCTACCGGTATAACCTGAGTAAATATTTTACCTAAAAAAGGCTCTAAGAAAGAACGCTTAAGCTGGATTGTAACAACCGAAGAATGCATTCCTCCTCCTGGATAGTAGAGATAGTCCAGTTTGATTCTCTTTTGTTTTTGCATCGCTTCAAAAGTTGGAGATTCATATTTTTTTTCAATCCAGAACGCTGCCCTGTATTTCAAAACAATTCCCATTTGGACAACCATCACCATGATTAATAAAAGACCCGGCACTCTGGCTGAACCGGTACGCACACTATAAATAACCAAAAATATTAATGAAGCCATTCCCAATATGATTACTATAAATTCAGTCCATAAAAAGGGGACATTAAAAAGGTGGCCGATATTATAGGAACGGAATAAATCCTTGAATATTGACAAAGAGAATATGTAATATCCTGTAATATGCAACAAATAGTAACTTATTATTAATAACAATGAAATACATGCCAGTATGCTTAATGGTCTTAATGTAAGAGATAATCGTCTTAATTTGAAGGAATATGTCTCTTCTTTTACTATCCATACCAACAGCAACATTATGAAGACCGGCATAATCATGGAAATCCGTCCGGGAATCCTGAAAGACGATACCAATGGCAAATACTCCCACGCAAGCCTGTGAACAGGTGTCCGGGACCCCTGCATATAAAGAAACATAATCATCAACAGACCCCAGATGGCCCAGACAGAACGCGGAATTTTTATTTTGAAAATCCTGACTATCGGAAGAATTGCGGCCATAAGAATCAGCGATGAACCTCCAAATGCGCCGTGCGACTCTGAGCGGAGAGGAAGAATAAAATTGTTTACTGTGCCCATGAAAGTATCCAGCGCTTCATTCGTCCATACATAGTTTTGACCTACGCGATCTATATTCATAGAAATAAAATCAAAATAGAAAGGCAGAATATAAACGGATGACAGCATTATTCCCAGGAGCAGGCAAAATCCGACCTTTAACCAGAACCTGATGGCCGTTCTATAATCAACTTGCCTGTCATCCAGTATATCCGATAAAAAAAATGGGACAATAAACATGAACAACCCTGCACCAAGAAGGCCGTAATACATCATCTGCGGATGGCCGCTGACCACAAGCAAGTAAGTTGTCCCTATTATGCATAGAGGTCCAAGCCACTTAGTTGGATTAATAAAATACCAACCAATAGCAGCACACAGAATGAGGTGCGCTGTATAGGCTTCAATAGGCGCTCCATAACGATACAGGTCCAAGATGCGGAGATTATAGACAGTGATAAGAGAAATAACAAATGAAAAGAGCATATTGAGCTTTAGTTTTCTTAAGAATGCAAATAGCGCTAATTGGGCAAGTCCAAGAGACAACAACTTAAAAAAATTATTCCAATCAATTGCCTTGCCATCCCAGTAACCGGGCAATATTGACACAAGAGACGAAACAGGATGAAAAACCTGGCCCAGCGTTAAGGCGGCAGAAGAATGGCCGGATGCAAAACCCGGCACATAAAGAGGAAACGAACCGGTTTTGATAGAAAAAAGAAGCTCCATTTGTTGCCTGATTGGAAATTCCAGATAATCATTTCCAATCGTCAGGTTAGATATAAAGGGAATCATCCAGTAAAAAAATAAAAAGGGAAGAAGGACAATTATGAAGCAGATAGATGTTTTCTTTGTAAATGCGAATAAATTCATTTTATAAAAATCAATAGAGCCGGGGTTCTATATTTTTTTTGTCTATTGTTTTAAATCCTTCTTCTTTTAATAATGTTAAATTTAACAAAGGTGATACGATGGTATATTTCTCTAAATGATATTTACTTATCATATCTTTTATATAGTATTCACTTACAAGATTGCATATTATGCATTTCCCGTGTTTGTTTTTTAACATATAACAGGAGTCTCCAATTTTAATAAGTTTATATTCAGGCGCTAAACTAAAAATCTCATAATAGAGGTAAGGTCTGAAGGCTTCGCCGGTAATAATAATTTTATCATCTTCTAAATCAGCTATTTTCTTAGCTGCCAAGTGTAAATTATTCACTTTATTATCAAGTAATATCTGACTTTTAAACAGGTTTCCACTCGGGACTCGTGTTGAAGCAGATGGAGATGTAATTAAATAGTTTCCTAAAATAATGATAACAGGGAAAAAGGCTATAAATCTGGGGGCCTTCTCATAAAGAAGCAGAAAAATGATCATTATACAAGGCAGGACAGATAACATATTATGTCTTGCACTATTAATCCAGAAAAAGAGCCAGAAAATCGTTGGTAAAGCAGTCCAAGAAAGGACTAAAACCAGGATATCCGTTCTCCTTTTAATGAGATAAAAGATAAATGCAATACTTGCCATGAAAAAGTTTAAGATACCGATCCCGTAAGCAATCGGGGCTGCCTGGCCGTTAATTAACCGGTAAATACTTTTAGAGGATAAGGGACTTAAGAAGTGTTTAAACCACTTTCCGAAATCAGTAAATGAAGTTGTATATCCTTCATTTACTCCCGTCATCCACTGACGCAATAGTAAAAAGGATATAACTGACAGAATAATGAGAAGACAATATAAAGCAATTTTTTGTTTTTCCTTTACTCTTCTTATATAGAGCAACCCGAAATAAGCTCCGCTGCCCAGTATAAAATCAGATTTCAGGAGGATTGTTGATGTCAACGTAACAAAAGATAAGATTAACCAGATATACCTTGTATCATCCAACCATATCAGAAAGAAATAAAGCGATGTGATAAAAAAGAATAATGCTAAAAGATGGGGAAATCCATAAATTGAGGATTGATAGATTGAGGGAGCAAAGATAAAGGTTAGAACCGTATAAAAAGCAATAGAATTATTATCGAATAATCTTTTAACAAGAAGATAGGCAGGAATAACGATTAATGTCCCGACAATAGCATTTGTATAGTTCATAACTAATGGAAGATAACTGTAATTGTCACCTGAGAGTTTCATGATGAATTTAATGTATACAACGTACAGCGGCACAACATCGATGAAATAAAGACTCGTTAAAAATCCGTTTCTCCCATGATTAATAAAATCTATAATACTTACAGCAAGATTAGCTGCATCAGTTTCTCCAAAGCCTTTCAATACAAATGGGAACCGGAATATAGCAGAGATTAATAACAAAACATACAAGGATAAGTATTCGCTCTTTAAAATATTCTTGAGAGTAAATATTGACTTTTTCATAAATTTAAAAGAAAAACGTAACACATTTTTGTTTTCATTCAGGTTTTGGGGTCAGCCCAAAGCAAAAGAAGAACTGAAGGAGGCAATGAATGCCTGATATGAGCCTTCTCATTTTTACAGGGGAATAAGGGCTTGACCAAGGTGTTTTTTCGTATATACGAATAAATTCAGTTTTAGGCAATGTTTTTTAAGAAAAACTATTTAAAAGTTCTAAAGCAATGAGAATGTGAAAATGAGATTCTTTTATTATAAACTCTTCTCTTTTATCACATAATTGGGCCTGTTTTTCGTTTGAATAAACATTTTCCCCAAATATTCACCGATCAAGCCAAGAAATATCAACTGTATCCCGCCTAAAAACAAGACCGAAATTAATATAGACGTCCACCCCGGCAGTGCTGTTTTAAAATAGAATTTTGTGAATAATGCATAAATTGTGTATAAGAACGTACAAAAAGAAATAAAAAAACCAACCATTACAGATATTCTTAAAGGCACTATACTAAATGATGTAATGCCTTGAACGGCAAAAGAGATCATCATCCTTAATGTGTATTTAGATGAACCGGAATGTCTGCTTTGTATGTCATATTCAATACCAATCTGATTATATCCTAACCATGAAACAAGCCCCCTTATAAAAAGCCCGTTTTCCTTAAACTTCCTCAATTCATTAACAACCTTTTTATCCAGCAATCTAAAGTCTGCGGAACCTAATGGTATATCAACATCAGATATCTTATTTATAAGTTTATAAAAAATCTTTGATGTTATCTTTTTAAAAAAACCAATATCCTGTATATCTCTTCTAACGGTATATACGATATCATAGCCTTCATTCCATTTTCTGATAAGCCCGGTTATCAATTCCGGGGGGTGCTGTAAATCAGCATCCATACTTATTACACAGTCTCCCCCGGCATGGTCTAAGCCGGCTTTCAAGGCCCGTTGATGACCAAAATTCCTTGAGAAAGA
>BDTH01000063.1 GCA_002923195.1 bacterium BMS3Abin15 | reverse complement strand
TCGTCGCTCCGCCAGTATTAAGCACGACTCCGCCTGTTTTGATCTGACCAGTACCACTTGTATTCAACGGCGCTCCCACATTGCCTGCGGGAGGAGCAACTGTCGGTTCTGTCCAGGCTTGGACAAATTGAAGGGATAGTCCTATTACCAGTCCTACAGCTACGACTCCCAGCCAGTAGGTGAGTTGTTGTGATAGTTTTTTCATATGTTAATTAAAAAATAAACTTAATAACAGCCTAGTTGAGTCACAGTTGCAGTACATCTGTATCCCCAACCTCCCATACTACTACTACCACCATAAATACAAAATTCAGTAGCGCGATTAGACCATGAATGGCTTTGTGTAGTACAAGAAGCGTCATCCCATGAATCTACGCAGTGCCTAGGAATTGTTGTGCTCCAATTTTTATATCTAAACCAACCACTAGGACACCCCGACCGTGAAAACTTGCAGAATTTATCACCACTATCAGTTTCTACTGCTCCTCCCAGCCCTGTACATTGTGATGACGAATGTTGTCCGTTAACCAAATCAAGTGCTCCTCCACTGCCACCGCTTCCAGTCAATGACACCCAGTCTGATCCCATATATCCCTCAAAGTCGTCTCCTGTCCATCGCATAGTTCCTGCTGCAGTATTGACTGTATTTCCTATTTTAATTCCTCCTATTATTTCTAGCTTCTCGCTAGGGGCTATTGTTCCGATTCCAACATTGCCCTGATCAACAACAAGCCCTGTTGCTGCTCCACCACTATTAATAACTAACCCGCCACTCTTAAATTGTCCCGTTCCACTTGTATTCAACGGCGCTCCCACATTGCCTGCGGGAGGAGCAACTGTCGGTTCTGTCCAGGCTTGGACAAATTGAAGGGATAATCCTACTACTAGTCCTATGGCTACGACTCCTAGCCAGTAGGTGAGTTGTTGTGATAGTTTTTTCATTGGTTTATATGTGTTAATTGTTAATTACCTGGAGCAGTTAAAGAGTTAATAATGTCGGAACTGATAGGTTCAGGATTATCCGACACTTCTGGGACCGGAGCAGTAAGAGACTTGATAATCTCAGGATCAACATTTTCGGCAGGATCTTCCATTGCCTCAGCATCACTTTCAGCCGGAGCTGGGGCAGTAAGAGATTTTATTATTTCGGGATCGACAACTGATTTTTCTTCAGAAGGAATGTTCTGTAATTTATCTTTTTTACTCATTTCCTTGTTAATTAAATAGACAGTGACAACAAGAACTACGACCAGTATCGTAACCAGAGCAATTAATAATTTTTTCAGACGAGGTGAGCCAATATCCATATTTTTGTTTAAATTAATGAATTAATAATAGAGTGTCTATTGCTTAATTTTTGCCACGCAAAATCTACGGCGACACTTCCCGCCAATTGTAATCTGGCGGATAACATGTTTCAGGTGTTCCGGTATCACTGCAGTTATCAGTCGGACACGGGTCAGTTCCGCTTCGCACTGAACATTGGTAGCTAGTACTTTCGTCACATAAATTGTAGGAGCATATTCCTGTAACATTAGCAGTAAAACTTGTGTTACCAGAGCTGTAGGTTACGCTAACATCCTCGCTTCCTGCAGCAGTAGCTGTAAGCACGTTAGGATTGCCACCAGACAAACTAACCGCATCATCAGGATTAGGAGTTTCGGCCCAGGCAGTTCCCGGATCTGAAGTTACATCTCCAGTTGCATCATCACAAACAGATGAAGAGTTGTAACAGGCTCTCAGATCTCTTGTTTCGCTTTCGGTAAAGCTAACATTTCCAGTCAATGGTGTTCCTCCTCCGTTATCGCAGTTATCTGAGCAAATTTTCAGAATATCAGTAGTGGTGATACTTGCTCTGCTGAAATCAACCCAGCCAAGTTCATCTGACCAAGCATATCCTGATAAACTGTTACCACTTATTGTCACTCCATAAGGACTGCTATCTTGAGCCGTTCCATTCATACTAATCCACCCTTCCCATCCTCCGGAATTCCCGCTAACAGTAGCTTCAGCAATACTTACTATTCTCACCCATCCGTTTAGATTATTACCTGAACGAACGACTCCGGCACTACCACTAGGCGGTACACAACTAATAGCCACATACTGGCTGTTACAAAGAGAAGAATCGAAATCAATCCAACCAAGATTGCTACTCCAAGCCATGCCGGTGACATTACCATCACCAGCTGGTATATTCACTCCGTAACTAGATACCGCAAGACCAACCGGACAATTTGGATAATTCCCAATGTCAGTTATTCCATTTTCATCGGAATCACAATTCAGACTATTCATACTAATCCAACCAGCACCGGTTTCATTGCCATCTATACTTCCTATAAGGCCTCCTATGGTATCGTCTTCTGTTCCGCCCCAAGACCAACCAGAGCCACTTTCCCCTGTTCCCGCACTTGTTTTAATTACTGCCCCCACCGTAAAAATCAGCATAAAAATGACCAACGAAAAAAGTATTCTTTTCTTCATATTTTCATGTTAAAAATTAAACATTGTTGCTTGAATTATACCACAAATTAAGAGATATTTGAAAAATATAGGGGGTGTGGATAAGTATTGCCCTGTCAAATGTATAAACACTCCCATTTTATATTATAAATTTGACGCAACAAAAAAACAGCTTTTCTAAAAACTGTTTATGCGCTATACACTTATTAGCTGTTTATCTGTCTCACAAAAAGAAAGTTTTATCCTTATATTTCAGGGCGGGAGTGCCTTCTTTGGATGAAATTACTAAAAAAGCAGTATACTATTAGATATTAAGAATTACAAGAAATAGTCCAAATAATGGGGTATCTACCAAGAATAGCCAAGGTTTGATGTGAATGGGGGTAGTTTGGAGAGATTGGCAGTATAGTGAGTTATTGGAAGATGACGTTATTTAGGTATTTTAAATGTCCGTTGCGCTATATTATATATCGCTAGTTAAATTATTCATTTTTTTTCTGAATTTTTCAAAAACTTCAGGACCCTGTGGTTCTGGAAGGAAAATCAACGCTTTATCTGAAGCCTGAACTAAGCTGCCGATCTGGCGAGTCTTGGGATTTTGCATTATTTTCTTTTTCTGCCACTTGCTTAACCAACTTTCCAAAATCTTCGGGCTAAAAACAACCTCTCCTACTTTCCGAATAATTTTAGTAAGTCTTGTATTTTCTAATATTCTCAGATTGTCAATTTCAATTAAATCATAATTAGGTTTGAACTTTTTTATCCATTTATTTTTTAACTGAAATTTTTTATAAGTTCCTGTATCAAATAATGGAAGCATAAAAAAATATTCGTGGGCAGAAAACATATCCTTAGTAGCTATTTCCAATGACTTACTGGTAATGAAATAATTAAGACAAACGCGATCCTTAATTTTATTTCCATACCTTCTCTTGCCTAGCAAATGAGTGACGATAGTTACCAACGTTCTGCCTGTCCAAATTTTTCCTTCCTCAAGAATGATTAATAAATCCCAGTCGCTTTTAATATCCGTATTTTTCATTGCCAGCCGCCCGGTGATTCCAATCATTCTAACAAAAGGAATAAAACGCAAAAACCATACAACCCAGCGCAGTCTTTTTATTTTCATAACTGCAATTTTACTGTTACTAATTCTTTTTTCAACCAGCCCCTCTCTTCCTTTTAAAAAATAAAATCCCTTATGTTCTTCAACGAATTTTTCAATTTCCTCTTCGCTCAGTCCAGCAATAGTTTCTTCTAAAGAATATCCCTGACTGTCAATTATTATTTCCTGATCGCTATTGATCAGATATTTCCAAACTTCAAAAGACGTTGGGGGATAATCCAAAACATCATAATAAACTACCGTAGCTAGAATATTGTCGATAAGTGCCCTTGACATACTTTAAAAAATGTTTTTCTAATTAATGAAATATATTATAATACAAGTTAAGTTCTTTACCATATAAGGTCTTTATTAAAGACTGCTATCTTGAGTGCAAGGAGGTGATAAATAATGCGTGCATTAGGCAGACAATTACTGGTAGACTTGAAAGACTGTAAGGCAAAAAACCTGGATAATATGGAGGAAATACAGAATATTATGACAACTGCTGCCAAATTAGCAGGTGCTACAATTAAAGAGGCAATTTTTCATAAATTCAGTCCCCATGGAGTAAGCGGGATGGTTATAATAGCAGAGTCTCATTTAAGCGTACATACCTGGCCTGAATATGACTATGCAGCAGTAGACATTTTCACCTGCGGTGAAGACCTTAAGCCAGAAAAAGCTATAGGATACTTAATAGACAAATTCCAAAGCAATGATCCCGCTATCACTGAATTTAAAAGAGGCGTCTTGAGAACTGAGGATAAAAATCTTTCTCGCAAATTTGAACCGGGTTGATTAGACAGTCTGTTTTTCAATAAGATAGACTGTCTTTTTTTATCCACCTTCGCAGAAGACTACATTCATGATCACATAGATAGCTACGAAAAAATTCTGCTTCGGCGGATTTTGCTCCTCTGAAGAAGCAAACGAATGCTATGATTATAAGTCTGCGGAGCTTCATTTTAAAGATATTTTCCGGTCTGGCTTTTTTTATCTTTCCTCAGCTTATCCGGCGTTCCTTCAAAAATAACATATCCTCCTTTGTCTCCTCCGTCAGGACCCAGTTCAATTACCCAATCAGCAGCTTTGATCACATCAGTATTATGTTCTACCGTCAAAACAGTGTTACCCTTTTCTACTAGAGCATCTAAAACTCCTAGCAATCGCTTAATATCTTCAAAATGGAGTCCGATAGTCGGCTCATCTAAAATATAAAGAGTTTTGCCGGTGGACTTGCGAGCTAGTTCTGCGGCCAATTTTATTCTCTGCGCCTCTCCGCCGGAAAGCTCAGTAGCGCTTTGTCCTAATTTTAAATATCCCAGTCCTACACTTTCCATGGTTTTCAGCTTCTCTACAATCAGAGGATGCTTTTTGAAAAACCGCAAAGCAAAACTAACGTCCATATCCAAAATTTGAGCAATATTCATTCCCTTGTATTCAACCTCCAGTGTTTTCCGACTATATCTAGTTCCTCCACAAGATTCGCATTTGACATACATATTAGGCAGAAGGTGCATTTCGATTTTTCTCATCCCTTCTCCCTGGCACGCCTCACAACGACCGCCTTTCATATTAAAACTAAACTGGCCAGAAGGATACTTTCGACTTTTAGCTTCTTCGGTATTGGAAAATATCTCTCGAATATGTGAAAAGACCCCAGTGTAAGTAGCCGCGTTGGAACGAGGGGTCCTACCAATAGGATCCTGATTTATATTAATTACCTTATTAATATTAGTTAATCCATTAATAATCTTGTGTTTTCCAGGAACAGCCTTAGATTTATAAAAGTGTTTTGTTAGTACTTTGGCCAAAATGTCATTAACTAGTGTTGATTTTCCTGAGCCAGAAACTCCGCAAATAACAACAAATTTTTCCAAAGGAATTTTAATATTTATATCTTTAAGATTATGTTCTTCGGCTTTTACTATTTCAATGTGACCTTTTCCTTTCTTACGAAAATCGGTTTTTTTAAAAACTTTTTCTTTTCCAGATAAATATTTTGCTGTGGAGGTTTTAGATTTCAACAGTTTTTTAAAATCTCCTTCAAATATTATCTTTCCTCCTTCTTCTCCTGCTCCCGGACCCATATCTATGATCCAATCAGCAGATTTCATGATATCTTTGTCATGCTCCACAACAATCAATGAATTTCCTGCATCGCGCAATGAATTGATCGTTTTAATCAGCTTCTCTGTATCGCGGTTATGCAACCCGATGGTGGGCTCGTCTAAAACATATATAATGCCCATTAATTCCGACTTTATTTGAACTGCTAGGCGAATTCTTTGAGCTTCCCCGCCAGAAATGGTTTCCGCACTGCGAGCCATATTTAAGTATTCTAATCCGACGTCTTCAAGCGATTTGAGACGACCTGTTATCTCTCTGATTAATGGCTGGGAAATTTTCTTTTTTTCCTGACTAATATTCCAGGTGCTAGATCCGGCCAGAAAGTTTTTAAACTGAACTACATCAAGATTAACTAGATTATCAATGGACTTGCCTTCAACTAATACGGATAGATATTCTTTTTTTAATCTTTTGCCTTCGCAAAGGGGACATATTTCTGACATCATATATTTTTCAATTTCTTTTCTCATATAGTCAGATTTAGTTTCTGCGTATTTATTTTCTAGATTAGGAATAACTCCTTCAAAAGAAAAAGTTTTTTTAACACCGCCCAGATCGTTGTCGTCAGATACTAAAATTTCCTTATCTTTGGTTCCGTAAAGAACCAGATTAAGGTGCTGAGGGGATAGTTTTTTTACAGGTACACTTACTGAAAATCTATGTTTTATTGCAAGGGTATTAAGAATAGGAAGATAACCATTTTGGCTATTAGCTTTTCCTCCTGACTTACTCCAGGGCTGAATAGCTCCTTCTGCTAACGATAAATTTTTGTTGGGAATCACCAGGTCTGGATCTATCCTTAACTTCACTCCCAGTCCTGAACATTCAGAACACGCTCCTTCTGGATTGTTGAAAGAAAAATGGCGAGGAGTAATCTCTTTAATCCTCACATTGCATTGCTGGCAAAGAAAGTCCCTGTTATATGTTTCTTCTTTCTCATTATCAACTAATACGACCATTGATCCCTTGCCCATTTTCATGGCTGTTTCAGCTGAATCTAAAATTCTTTCTTTATCTTGATTTCCCTTACTAAGGATTATGCGATCAATTACTACGTCTATTTCTGACGGTACCTTATCACTGGCAATTAGCAGCGCTTCGGAAACAGTCATAATTTTTCCATTAAAACGAACTCTGGCATAACCCCACTGCTGAACCTGTCGGAGTATTTCTTTAGAATTCTTACTTCCCCATTCTGATTTAGAAAGAATAGCGATCTGGCTGCGATAAGGATTAGATAATATTCCCTCCAGTATTTCACTATTATTTCTTTTCCGCATAACATTGCCACAATTGTAACAATGGGGAACTCCTATTTTAGCGAATAAAATACGAAGGTAGTCATAAACTTCGGTAAGTGTCCCTGCTGTAGAACGCGGACTACGACTAATGCTTTTTTGATCAATAGAAACGGGGGGGCTAAGATTTTCAATCTTATCAACGTCCGGCTTTGAGGTTACGCCCAAAAAAGCTCTGGCATAAGAGGATAGCCCTTCCATGTATCTCCTGTTTCCCTCGGCATAAATGGTGTCAAAAGCTAAAGAGGACTTTCCTGAACCAGAAAGTCCCGTTATCACAACCACTTTATTGCGCGGAATATTAACACTGATGTCCTTGAGGTTGTTCACTCTTGCCCCCTGAACAACTATCTTGTTTTTTAATGATGGTCTCTTAGAATTAATAGCCATTTTAATAGGAAAAGTAATTAAATCGCTAATTACAGATGGTACAGCATTTTTTGAGATTTGTAAAGAGTCGCTATAGTTAAGTGGTGCTTGACAAAATTATAAATATTTACTCCCTCTTTTTTATTTTTAAGCAGTACGGTGGCACTCTTGCCAAAAATTTTATATATGCTAATATGCTTTTACAACCTAAAAGTCCCCTTCTGTCCCGCCCAGCTAAATACTGGGATTGGACGAGAATAATCCTATTGAGAGGGACTTTCTTAATAGGTTTTAATTATATAAAAACACGAAATTAACTAATATTAACACTGAAATTAACTAATTTTATCTATTCGTTTATTTAGTGTCAGTATTCGTTAAGATTGGTGTTTATTTCTCAAAATGGAATACGAATTACTTTATCTAATCGGTGAGTCTAATAAGCCGAAACTGGACAAAATTACGGAAGAACTACAAAAAATCATTACCGGCGAAGGTGGAAAACTTTTAGAGTCCAAGATAATAAAGGAAAGGAAGATGTCTTATAAGATTGAGAATGAAATAAGAGGAATTTATATTGCTCAACGATTTAATGTCGTCGAAAAGGATTCTGAAAATCACAATCCTGACACTGCAACAAATATTGCAAAAAAACTCAACTTGAATCCTGATATTCTTCGCCTTATAATAGTAAATGCCAAAGAACTTCCTGAACTAAAATCAGAAGAAGAGGAAAAGAAAATAATCAAACCAGTAACTGCCAAGAAAAAAACTGAAATAAAAATTGAAAAAGCTAAAAAGGAAGAAGTGCCCAAGGAAGACAAAAAGGAAACTGACGAAGACATCGATAAAAAATTAGAAGAAATATTAAAGATATAATCAAACACGAAATTAACTAATATCAACACGAAATTTAACTAAAAGTCATCGGAGATTTATTGGTTTTATTAGTGTAATTATTCGTTAAACTTAGTGTTTTAATATTATGAATGTAAACAAGGTATTTTTAGTGGGACGCCTTACTCGCGATCCCGAAGTGAGGTCTACTTCTTCCGGACAGTCAGTAACTAGTATCGGGCTGGCGACCAATAGATTTTGGACCGATAAAAGCGGGCAAAAACAGGAACAAACTGAATATCATAATGTGATTCTGTGGGGAAGATTAGCAGAAATAGCTGGTCAATATCTTACTAAAGGCCAAGAGTCTTTTTTTGAAGGACGCTTACAAAATAGGTCCTATACTGGAAAAGACGGCGTAGAAAGAAAGGTAACAGAAGTTGTAGCTGAAAATATGCAATTCGGAAGCCGCCCACAAGGAGCTTCTGCTCCATCTCAAAACCAAGCACCAAAAGAAGAATCTCCTAAGGAGGAAATTCCTACTATTAACTTAGATGAGGAACAGGACGAAGTTAAAATTGAAGACGTGCCATTTTAAATTAAAAATATGGAGAAAAAAGTCTGCCACTTCTGCAGTGAAAAAATGGATAAGATTGATTATAAGAACGCGTATTTACTGCGTCACTTCATGAACTCTCAAGGAAAAATTTATCCCCCTAAAAGACATGGGACCTGCACTAAGCATCAAAGGATGCTGGCTAAAGCCATCAAGCGGGCTCGTACCATGGCCCTTGTTCCGTTTGTAGTAAAGTAAATGTTGGATATCAACAACATTAAATCAGGAAAAAATATTATTTTGAACGGCGAACCTTACGCCGTTCTTTATCATGAGCATTCAAAGACAGGGAGAGCCAGTGCTGTGCTTCGCACTAAAATAAAAAATTTAATCACCGGTGCAGTACTAGAAAAAACTTTTCAGGGATCCGACAAGATTGGAGAGGCAGAAATATCTAAATCCAAGGCTCAATATCTTTATAATGAAAAAAGCGATTTTCACTTCATGGACAGCGACACCTATGACCAATTTTCCCTTCCTCAGAATATATTAGATAGTGCGGTGAATTATTTAATTGAGGGGACTGAGATTACGGTCTTGAATTTTAACGGGAGCCCGGTGAATATAGAGCTTCCCATAAAAATAAAATTGAAAGTTACTGAAGCCCCTCCCGGACTTAAGGGTGATACTGCTTCTGGAGGAGATAAGTCCGTAACTTTGGAGACAGGACTTAGAATTACAGTCCCCCTATTTATCAAAGAAGGTGATGAAGTGATAGTCAACACAGAAAAGGGAGACTACGTTTCCAGAGCTTAAAATAAAAAAAGTGCTCTACATTAAATGACTAACTAAACAATTATTCCGCCCATTGCCTGCCCGACAGTGCCAGTCATGGCAGGCGGGCGACCGAAACGTGTGCAAATTGATGCGTAGCGAGTGCTTGCCCCGCCGTGGCGGGGTAAAAAAATTTCTTCCGAGCCTATGGGCGAGCAGAAATTTTAGTGAGCGGAGTGAGATATTGCCGGTGAGGGAGCACGGGTCGGCGGTTTCTTTCTATCCACTTTCTTTGCCGCCAAAGAAAGTGGATGATAAAAAAAACCCCGCGTTACATACTCAATATTTTGAGTGCACAACGCGGGGCTTTATTATTTTTGGCTATATTAAGCCAATGCTTCCGAAAAGGGTCATTACCACCAAGGGAACGAGAGCAAGCAGGACTGCAAAACTCATTTGCTCGTCAGATTGATCCTCCATTTCTCTCTGTTCACAGTGGACACATTTGTAACTTTGTTCCATCTTTTTGGTTTTTAATGATTAATAAAAACGGGATTCACCCGCTTCAACTCGGTCTTTACCTCGTCAAATCGAGGCGAGTCCGTCCTTTTTTAAGCCTTTTTATCCCCACACCTATAGTGATATATTTGAATAATGCTACTGTTTAATACCAAAATAGGTGTGGGGATGAAAGCTTACTATACCATTATATATCATTTTTAGCCTTTTGTCAAGTCTAAAGCACTAAACTGAATAAAATAATTAATTCAGGCAGCATTTTAATCCACTATCGCACTGCGGGTAATCACCACTACCTCCCGCTCCAGTACAACTTGTACTACTTGGCTTACAAGCTCCGTTCCCGCCAAGACCACACATTTCTCCTTCTTGTGAATAAAGTATACAGCATATATTAGTAACGCCTGGACAGTCTTCTCCTCCATTTAATCCGGAATATCCAGTAGGACATATAAATCCGCCAGATAAACAGACTCCCATATCATTGTTTCCACAATATTCACCTTCCTTTGCACAGTATAATTGACCTATACGTAATTGTGGATTTTGAACGCATTTTTGGCTTGAATCGCAACAAGGATTGTCGCTGTCGCAAGGCATTTTATAATCCATGCATGTAGTCTGACACGTTGGACTACTTTCACATTCTTCTTTTGAATTATATGTTCCACTAATATCTGGCTGACAACTACCAAATCTACACTTCCACCTATCACTACTTCCGCCTCCAATTCCGGGCAGGGTTCCGTCTCCACGTCCGGCACTTGATTCAGTGCTGCACTCAAATTTACCCCATTTCCCAGTGCTAGTAATCCCGAAGTCCGGTTTTCCGTCATTGTCGGAATCTTTAGCGCCAAGAAGAATCATCGTGTAATTTATTATTACCCAACCCAGCAGTACTATGGCGAAGCCATAAAACGTGTACTTGATAATAGTCTTAGCCTTTTCCATTGATTGCTCATTGCCGGCAGATGTTATATAAAGTATTCCTCCAGCAACAATAGAAGCTATAGCCACAAAAACCAGTATTTTGAAGCCGTAATCAATTATACGATCAACTCCCACTATTAAATGACAAAGGGTACACGGAGCTGTTTCGTCTCCATTATTGGGATCACCATCACCTTCAATCCTTCCACAAGGGATAATACCGGCAGCATCAACCGCTATAGGAAAAAACGCAAAAAAGAGTAATCCTGTAAATACTCCTAAGAATGCTAGAATGGCAATAGTTTTTTTCATTTTTTATTCTTAGATTACTCCTTCAACTTTTGAGAAATAGACTTCAAGATTTCTTTGGCTAGTTTTGCATTCTCTTTCAAAAATGATTTGGCTTTTTCCCTGCCTACACCAAGCTTATTTTCTCCGAAAGAATAAGAATTGCCTGCTTTTTTAATGATATCATGTTTAACTCCGGTATCCAAAAGGTCACCGGCTCGGGAAATCCCTTCATTGTACATTATATCAAACTCGGTCGTTTTGAACGGTGGAGCCACTTTATTCTTAACTACCTTAGCCTTCACTCTATTGCCCACTACTTCGTCTCCTTTTTTTATCTGAGCGGAGCGACGCACTTCAATACGAACAGATGAATAAAACTTTAACGCCTGCCCTCCAGTTGTTGTTTCCGGATTGCCAAACATTACGCCAATTTTTATTCGAATTTGGTTTATAAAAATAACTGTTGTATTGGATTTGGCAACAATGGCGGTTAATTTTCTAAGGGCTTGCGACATGAGACGGGCCTGCCTTCCAATATGATGATCGCCCATCTCGCCCTCGATTTCCGCTCTTGGAGTCAAGGCAGCTACGGAATCAATTACAATTATGTCAACTGCTCCGCTGTTAACTAATGTTTCTACTATATCCAGCGCCTGTTCTCCATTGTCCGGCTGGGAAATAAGCAAATCATTTATCTTCACTCCTATTTTTTTAGCATAATCAGGATCAAGGGCGTGTTCCGCGTCAACAAAGGCGGCTGATCCCTTTTCTTGAGCATTAGCAATAATATGCAGAGCTAATGTTGTCTTCCCGGATGATTCGGGTCCGTATATTTCAATTACTCTTCCTCTGGGAACCCCGCCAATCCCCAAGGCAATATCCAGGGAAACTGATCCGGTAGAAATAGTCTCTACATCAACTTTGCGTACATCCCCAAGTTTCATAATTATCCCTTCGCCGAATTTTTCTCTTATCTCTTCAACGACTTCATTAATTTTATTTTTATCTTCCGTCATAATTATTTTTATTTAAAGTAATTATATTATAAATTGTCCGTTTCGCTTTAGCGAAACACCTGAATTTTTATATTTGATATTTTATTTTTCATTTTAGTATTTCGTATCTACCGTAAAAGTAACATCTCTCACTACCCCCGGATTGTCACTTAATATTCCTTTATCTTTCCCATTTATTTTAATGTAAGTGTTATTTCCTTTCCCTGAAGTAATGCTTATTTTTTCACTAGCCTTAAAAGACTGTATCGCTTGAGGCAAAAGCGTTCCACTATAAACCAAGTTTCCATCCTCCTCAACTGAAATCCAAGTGGGGTCGGGATCAACATGAATCTCTATTTTTAATTTTACTGCTTGGTCATTTCCATTAATTGGTTCTTCAGATTCAGACTGGAGTGACCCTTCTGACGGAGCCTCATAATTAGCCTGAATAGCAATAGTTTGTGTTATTTCCTTGTCAAACCTATTTTTTGCCTTTACTGAAATAGTGTTAAGCCCCTCTTGTAACCCAACTTTCTCGCTGAATTCTCCGGCATCACTCACTAGCGTTGGCTGGTCATTTATAAAAACTTCTGTTCCCTTTTCTGTTTTTCCTTTAATGTCCACTGAATTTTCTTCAATTACCGCGCCGTCGATTGGACTTGATACTACCAGATGTGGTGTTGAAACAAAGCTATCCAATTCGCTATAAATATAAAAAAAACTTCCTAATGCCAGAAGAACAATAACACTTACAACTATCTTTTTAGGGGTAATTATAAAGTTAGAAAATCCAATTGGCTCTGCTAGCTTTTCTTTCTTATCATCCCTTTTAATGTTCCTCTGTATCCCTTTTTCCCGTTCGTATAATTTTATTAAATTATTTTCATTAACTCCCAAATAACTAGCATAGCTTCTTAAAAAACCTTTCACATAGACATCGGCCGGCAGTTTATTATACTCACCATTTTCCAAATACTCCAGGTATTTCATTTGTATCTTGGTCTGTTTGGAAATTTCACTTAGGCTTATTCTGTTTTCACTTCTAAGTTTCTTTAATTTTTCGCCTAAAGTTAGAGAGCTGACCTTTTTTCTGATGAATCCGTTGCGCACCATATAATTAAATGATAGCAAATCAAAATCAAATATCAAATTAAATTAATTAAATTTTGTTTTTTATTTTCCGCGCCTGCCATCGCTATGCCCGTCCGCTATGGCTTCGCCAAAGGCGATGCCGGGCGGGCTCAGGCATTGCGGGCAGATGATATTTAATTTTTCTATTACATCTGCCACTTATCTCTTTCTTTTTGATCTTTTGTCAAATCTTCATATTCAGTCTCTTGTGATGATCCACCTGTTAAAATTTCCCTCGGCTTCGCTCCATCAGCCGGACCAACAACTCCGTTTTCCTCAAGTATGTCTATTAACCGAGCAGCTCTTGCATAACCAACCCTAAGCCTCCTTTGCAATAATGATGCTGAAGCTTTGTCAGTTTCAATCACTAATTTTTTTGCTTCTTCGTATAACACATCATCTTGGTCGGAGTCAGGAACTGAATCTAAGTCAATACTCCCCCCAGAAAAAGGA
>BDTH01000062.1 GCA_002923195.1 bacterium BMS3Abin15 | reverse complement strand
TTTAACAGAAGATATATACCGGTGGACAAGATAAAACCTGCTAGCGAAACCAGCAAAGCAAGTCCCAGAAATCCGTGATGTTTTTTCTCAGGATTACGGAAATAAGGAAAGAGTTTTACACTTACCGAATTTATGCCAAGACTGGCAAACTGGGCAAAGAGCACAGAATAGGATACTAAAATACGAAGTAATCCTACCTGCCCTGTAGATAAAATTCGGGGAAAAAGCCAACCGACAGTGATAAATCCCAGCAATACGCCGAGGTAGGAATAAATAGTTCCCGAAATACTTTGTTTTTGAATAACGCCCAAAATGCAGGTTTTAAAATCCGGATAAAAATACAGATTATTTCTTCTCCATAAGAACAAACAGCCAATAGGGCTTTTTGGGAGATACCAGCACATTCAACATGTCGATGGCGCTGGCTATGGGATGAAATTTGTACGGGTATTCAAATTCGTGTTCACATTTGGAACAGATAGTATGCCGGTCTGCTTTTGGTATCCAATAGTAGGGAACCCATGCCGAAGAAGGGGTTGCCTTTAACTTGATCTTTAGCAGTGCCGGCTGATAATAACGTGTACGCGGGCCGAATGCATGCGATCTGATTACCTTAAGCTCAGAAAACAGTACCTGAAAATCGGAAAGTTTAAAGCTTCGCAGATGATTTGGCCGATTAAAAACATAACCACACGATGGGCATTGAATGGCCAGCTTAGCCGGGTTCTCCCCATTGGGTACCGTAATGAAAATGTACTTTTTTGAAAGTCGTTTTAGTTCACGGATGGTGTCTTTCAATGTTTTGTCGTCCAAATGTTCCAACATTTCACTGGAGAATGCCAGGTCAAAGCTTCTGTCTTTTAGGGGGATGTCGTCGGCAGAGGCTTTAACTTTCTTTGTTTTTACATACGACAAAGCTTTTTTGCTCCGGTCAACGGCAGTTACGTCAAAATGCTCAGATAGAATATTGGTAATAACACCATTTCCGCATCCGACATCAAGAATGGTTTTCACATCGGAGGGAATCCATGTCAAGATTTTTTCAATCTTTGGTTGAAGCTTTTTTAAACTGAGCTTTTCCCAGTCGTATTTTTCGTAAATATTTTTATTGTCCATTATTGCTACGGGTTTTGCTGTGATATAGATTGTAGTACTTTACTGTCCTTTTCCCTGTTTGTAGGTTTTATGTTGCCGTATAAATCAATCAGTATATTAGAAAACTCCATATTGTTATATTTTTTGTACAATTCTCTATAGCCATTTTCCCCCATCTTTTTACGTATGTCAGCATGGTCAATGAGGTAGATGATGTGTTCTGCAAATTCATCTTGATTAGAGTAAATTAAGCCGCAATCTGCCGATTCTATCAGCTCTTTTTGTGGTAAACAGTCAGAAGCAATTATGGGTTTTCCTCCATACATGTATTGATAAATTTTGTTTGCAACGCCGGATTCGTGTTGAGGGTTTTTAATGAAAGGAGCTAAGCAGATGTCAATTGCCTTAAGATAAGAAACAAGCTCGGAAAGAGGTATCCATGCGGTGTGTTTTATATATGATTTTACATCTTTTTCATTTATTGTGGCGTGAAAACTTTCTTTATCCGCTTTGTCAACAGGGCCGACTATAAGCAGGTTAGCTTTATACCCTTTTTTTAAAACATTTCTTAATGCTTCAATCGCGTCAAATATTCCCCGTCTTTCTGCCACAGTCCCAAAATAAAATAAAGTTACATTTTTCTTCCTTTTAATAATGGGATTTATTTTGAAACTTTCAAATCTTTTGAAATTGATTACATTGGGAAAGACCACAATATTTGCGCTATTGAGAAAGCTGTATTTTTGAATTAATTTATTTTTGTAAGTGTCTGACAGAACAATTATTTTAGAAGCATAGCTTAGATACTTACCTTCTTTTTTCTCCCACTTTTGAGGGGCAGACAGGAAATGCCTGACAGTTCCCCTTGTCCAGTTATAATCCTGAATCACCACGGGGTAGTTTTCATGAAGATCTAAAACTACCGGGCAATCTCTTTTTGATAATTTGACACCTTGGAATGCAGCTTTTGATAAGTAAAGGTCGTGGGCATGTATGATGTCAATTGAATGGTTTTTTATGAATCTGCTAATCTTTTTTCTCCATAAAAACTCATAAACCGGAATCCTGTTGAAAAAGAAAAAAAGAATGTCTTTAATTTTTTGATTGATTTCAATCCTGTCAATCTGAACTCCTTCTATTACAGGATATTCTTTTTGATGATAATCATAACATAATACATGGATGCTATGTCCTGCTTCCTTCAGGATTTCAACTTCTTTTCGGACTCTAATGTCGTCATTGAATTCATTATCTACTATTATCCCTAAATTCATTTAGTGCAATTGACTTACAGTGTAATTGAAGTAAACTTTATATTTTTTGCAAATCTATCAATTAATTTTTAGTCAATATATTTCTTGTAAGATTTATGCTAAGGTATTTTTACGAAACAGGTTGACCGTCCCGACTTGTTCTTTTGCACGCTAACTACGTTAAAAAGCCTCGCCATAGCTACGGCTATGTCTACGTTTTTTGCCTTGTTACCGCACAAAATAACATCGTCTGCTTTGGTCAACCTGTTTCGTAATAATGCCTAAATAATAATTTGAAACTTGTTGCAATAAGTTTCATATCGAAAACATTACCTGACAATCCTGTAACTTTTTTTCTTCAACGCCTCTTTTCGCGACAGGCGTA
>BDTH01000061.1 GCA_002923195.1 bacterium BMS3Abin15 | reverse complement strand
ATCCGTAGTACCCTCGACCTTCCCGGTCGAGGAAAAAAGCGGAAATGTCCCTCGGATACCTAAATACATTAGGTCAATCAGGGAAATGATCTATGATCCCGCTTATCCTGTATCCCATGCCACATTTCGGATTAGGATAAAAAACTGATTTTACTAAATTTATCCGTACTACTACCAAGGTTTAATTATCCAGAGCTAAATAAGAAGGCTCGTAAACTTCCGTAAGGATAGGGCCACTCCGCAAGGGGAAATTGCTGGATGAGGCAGTGCAACACAGCATTACATGATCTTTGAAAATTTATATTTGTGAGATTTACAGCGTATGGAGCGCGATTGATAGATGGTAGCTACCTATCTGGAAACGATGCTTAACCATACGCAAAGAACAATAGGGTGTAGAGCTAAGCTCTGCACCCTATTTAATTTGCCCCGCACTAAGTTTTCGCTAGCTGTGCTGATTAGGGTAAAGCCTGGTGAAAACTTAGTGCGGGGTTTGCAAAAAAGCGCTTAAAAGACTAAGATTATGGTAGACAAACAGAAACAAATTCACCCTGTTAAATAAATTTTGCCTGCTCTGCCGACAGGCAAACTATGCAAAATTAGATTTAAGAAAAACTGGGTGGATATCTAAGGTGAATTAGGAATATAAAAAATAAGCTGACTCTATATTGAAATAGATTTAAATCTTATCTAACAGGGTAAATGTACGATATTATAATAAAAAACGGTACTATTATAGATGGAACCGGGAAGCCGATGTTTTCCGGAGATGTTGGAATTAAAGAAGGCGAAATAAAAGAAATCGGAGATCTTCATAGCGAACAGGCTGACAAAATTATTGATGCCACCGGCCAGTACGTAACTCCCGGTTTCGTTGATATTAACAACCACTCTGATACCTACTGGAGGATTTTTTTGGATCCTGATTTGCCCAGTTTGATTTACCAAGGAATTACCACCATTGTTGGCGGAAATTGCGGGTCTTCTCTGGCGCCACTGGTAAGCCATGACAATATCCATTCTATTCAAAAGTGGGCGGATATAAAGCAGGTCAATCTTAACTGGCTGCGGATGGAAGAATTTTTAAATGAAGTAGAGCGCAAAAAACTTTCAGTAAACTTCGCAACTCTAGTGGGACACAGCACATTGCGCAGAGGCTTAATACGAGACGAAGTGAGAGGATTGAATTCCCATGAAATGAAAACAATGAAGAAAATGCTAACTCAGGCAATGAAGGAGGGCGCTATAGGTCTTTCAACCGGACTGGTTTATACTCATGCAAAATTAGCTCCGGAAAAGGAAATTGCCGAAATCGCCAAGGTAGTTAAAAAATATGACGGAGTTTATACTACTCATATTCGTGGAGAGTCTCATGATTTAATACCAGCAGTTGAGGAAGCGATAAAAACCGCTCAAGCTTCAGGAGTAAAATTGCAGATTTCCCATCTTAAGGTTATGGGAGAAAAAAATTGGTACCTTATGGACGAAGCGATTAATTTAATTGAAACTGCCAAAGCTTCAGGAGTAGATGTTACGTTTGATGTTTATCCATATGCTGTTACTGGTTCAGTGTTGTATATCCTGCTTCCTGACTGGGTAGCCAAAGGAGGAAAGAAAATGATGATTGACAGACTTGAAGATCCTTCAACCAGAAAGCGCGTTGTTGATGAAATGAAAAATGCAGGAATTGATTATTCAAAAATTACTATCGCTATTTCTCACTTGAATAAAACACTAACCCGCAAAAAGATTATTGATATCGCTACATCCCAGGGCAAACCAGCTGAAGAAGTGATTGTCGACCTTTTAGTTGCCAGTGAGGGAAGAGTTATAACATCAATGGCAGTTTTGAGTGAAAAGAATATGATAAAAGCCATACGGCATCCTTTTTCTATTATTTCCTCCAATGGATCCGGCTATAGCATTGACCATAAAAAATCGGGTGAATTGGTTCATCCGAGAAATTTCGGGTCATTTCCAAAGGTGTTGGCTGAATATGTTCGCGATAAAAAAATTCTAAGCTGGGAAGAAGCCATCCATAAAATGAGCGGAAAGCCAGCCGAAAAATTCGGAATTAAAAAGAGAGGAATGCTTAAGAAAAATAATTTTGCTGACGTGCTAGTTATTAATCCCAATGAGATTAGAGATCTAGCTACTGAAGAAAATCCTTATCAATATTCCCAGGGAATAAAGTGGGCAGTTATTAACGGAGAAATTGTTCTAGAAAATGGAAAATACAATAAGAAAAAGGCCGGAGAAGTAATAAGAAAATGATATTAAATATTAAAATTAATGAGTCGCTCCGCGACAGTTTTTTTAATAGAGTAATAGTTAACGAAGTTAACACCTAAATTTTACATTTTTATTTTTACATTTTAATTTTATTATCGTGAAAATAGATTATTTTAAGGGAAAACGCATAACAGTTTTTGGGCTTGGTCTTCATGGCGGAGGAGTAGGTGCTGTTAGATTTTTAGTTGATCATGGAGCAAGAGTTATAGTAACAGACATCAAAGCAAGAGAGCAGCTTGCTTCATCCCTGGAAAAAATAAAAGGACTCAAAAATGTAGAATACGTACTGGGCCAGCATCGAACCGAAGATTTTACTAAGGTTGATATGGTTATTAAAACTCCTCCCGCACCCTGGAATAACAAGCACATTAAATTAGCCCTAGACAACGATGTTCCTGTAGAAATAGATTCCAGTTTGTTTTTCAAGCTTTGTAAGAATCCCATTATTGGAGTAACGGGAACCAAAGGAAAAACTACTACCGCTACCATAATTTACGAAATATTAAAATCAGCTGGAAAAAATCCAGTTAGGGTGGGTATAGGGCAGGCATCTGTTTTAGACAAACTAGATATTTTAAAAAAAGATTCAGTCGTGGTTTTTGAATTATCTAGCTGGAGATTATCGGCGCTGGGAAGAATAAAAATGAGCCCTCACATTGCAGTTTTCAAAAACATTTTGCCCGACCACATGAATTACTATCAGTCAATGGAAAAATATTTGCAGGACAAGAAAAATATTTTTCTTTATCAGAAGCCTAAGGACTGGCTGGTGATAAATAATGACGACGATTTTTTAAAGGGCATAATGGGGGAAGTGGGGTCACAAATAATCAAGTTTTCTAATTCTCCTATAACGAGTGGCCACTCAATTTTTGCCGATGATAGCTCCATTTATATTAATGACGGAAATGATGCTAAAGAATTGATAAAAATTGAAGATATCAAAATTAAGGGAAAGCATAATATATCTAACGTTATGGCAGCAGCGGGCGCTGCCTATGCTTATGGAGTCGCGCTGCCTGAAATTAAAAAATCCGTTTTAGAATTCAAGGGAGTTCCTCATCGCCGGGAATTCATTAGGGAGTTTAAAGGAGTGGAATATTATAACGATACCTCAGCCACCATACCCCAAGCAGTAATTTCAGCAATTGAATCTTTTGATAGGCCGGTTATTTTAATCGCTGGCGGGAATGATAAGGGATTAGATTTTTCTGAATTGGGAGAAATTGTTGCTAAAAAAATCAAAGGAGTTGTATTTTTAAAGGGCACCGCAACAGAAAAACTTATGATTCAGGTAAGAAAAAACCTTCCCGATAATGAGAAGGAGGAAGAATTTAGGATAGTTGATTCTATGGATAAGGCGGTGGAAATGGCGACTCATTCGGCCGAAGAAGGAGATGTGGTTCTCCTTTCTCCTGGCGCGGCCAGCTTCGGGCTATTCTTGAATGAATTTGACCGAGGAAATAAATTCAAAGAGGCAGTCAATGAATTAAAATAATTTTTTTTCTTATTCCATTAACTCACGATCGTAGCTTAATGGCACAATGTGCTTAAGGGTATGTTATGAAAAGCGACTTAAAAATAAAAAAGAAAAAGAGAAAAATGCGCAGCCCGTTTAAAAGAAA
Source organism: bacterium BMS3Abin15 (assembly GCA_002923195.1). Classification (GTDB taxonomy): domain Bacteria; phylum Patescibacteriota; class Minisyncoccia; order Moranbacterales; family 2-12-FULL-40-10; genus BMS3ABIN15. The sequence goes on along the minus strand of BDTH01000061.1, from coordinate 1,393 downwards.
AGCGTTGCTTTTACTTACGAGCGGATTGGCATTGGGTCTTACCCATTCTCCCAGGACACAAAAATATATTTTTAAAAGTTTAGCAAGAGAATGGAAAAATATAAACAAGCAGTATCTCTATAAAATCATTCACGAATTCAAAAATGAAAGGTTAGTGGATTACAGAGAGAATAAGAATGGAACAGTTGAAATAGTTTTGACAGAAAAAGGAAAAAAGAAAGCATTATCTTTTAAAATTGACGAAATGAAAATTAGAAAACCGATACGCTGGGATAAGAAATGGAGAGTAGTTATGTTTGATATTCCTGAAAAAAGAAGATGGGGAAGAGATGCTATAAGAGAAAAACTAAAAAATCTAGGTTTCTATGAACTCCAAAAATCAGTTTTTATTCACCCTTTCAATTGCCGAGATGAAATTGACTTTGTGATTGAGTATTTCCAAATAAGAAATTGCGTTCGCTATGGGGAACTTACTAATCTTACTAATGAAGCGGAATTGAAGCTCCACTTCGACCTTAGATAAATACTTACTCCTTATTCCATTAACTCACGATCGTAGCTTAATGGCATAGTGGGCTTAAATATTTTTACTTCTATGTGTTTAATGATTTATCGGCTAATACGACGTGTTAGCCGATAAATGCAGCTGTTTTAAGCCAAAAACCAGCTCTTGACTTTTTCTATGTTTTAATATATAATAGAACATCGTCTTTAGAATAGGCGATTGTAGTTTAACAAATCCTGCCTTTGGCGGGGTAATATCAATTTTAAAGGAGGGACTGCTGATGAAAAATCAGATTGCCCCAAAAAAGAAGGTTGTTAAAAAAGGTAGCATAATGACATCGGGACAAATGAAAGATGTCATTTCTGCCGTGATCCAGGAAATTCCGGCAAACCTGCCCCAAGGTTCCAAGGGAGAACTTTTAAAAAAATGGAGGAAGGTTCTTTCCGAAATATCCGCTAATCCGTATGCTGAAGCCGTGCTTGGATGGGAGGAATTCTATTTTAAGCATTTTCAGAAAATGTGCGATTTTTCTCAATTGATTATTCCTGATTGTCCGGGAGAAAACTGGCGACTGTTGATCATTGCAGATCTTTTACTGGAACAGCTTTATGCTAAAATGAAAGAGTTGTTCGCTTGCTGGAGATGGAGTGATAAAAACTTTGACGAGTTTGTTAGCCGAAATGAGCGCGACGCTAAAAATGGACCGTATGCCATTTGGGTCAGAAATGGGATTGAGGCGGATGAGAAGTATAAAAATATCTCTGCCAATAAGATCGAGGAAATCGGTGTAACAACCGAAACCTTAGCAGAGCGTTTCATTCATGAGTTAAAGTTTTTTGACGAAACCGGAAAACATCTGGATATTGAAAATGTTACTTTATGTAGCGG
>BDTH01000060.1 GCA_002923195.1 bacterium BMS3Abin15 | reverse complement strand
TTCTAATTTAACACAAACATTTTCAGTTGGCAACAAAAATGATGTTATTTTGAATAGCCCAAAGAAGGGGGTATTCACCCCAAACGGCCAGCATTTGACGGGAATAGGGGTAATTTAGGGATATTGGCGATATAGTAAGTTATCAGAAGGTATTGTTATTCAGGTAAAGAAAAAGGAGCCCGCAGATTTGTGGACTCCTTAGTTTTCGTTTATTAACCCCCGGACATTGTTGATTTATTGCCTTTTGCTTTTCTTCCAGTCGCTGTAGATTTCGTTATACCATCTGTAGAGTTTTTCGCGACGAACGGCCGTTTCAGCGGCTTCGAGGACATCACTCTGGAGACCCTCCTTAAATGCCAAAACTATGTCGTCCGGGCTCATACTTAACTTACGAGCATCGTCGAGACAAAGACTGACCGAATCACTTTCTTCATCCAGGTATTTGTGAAGTAATTCCCAGTCAGGATATTCATCCTTTACCGCTTTTACGAAATCTGCTGGATATTTCTTTTTCTGTGTGCCAGTACTCGTAGACATAATAAAACCTCCTTTGGTTTATTATTTTTTTAAAATTGCTGCATTTTATGCATCAAGACATCATAGCATTTATTTTAAGTTTTGTCAATACCGAAAATCAGCTATTTAAAGCCATTTTTAGAGCTAACCCTCTTTGAGCATACACTCCGACTCTAAGTTTTTGCCTGCCCGCAATGCTTATTCTTCGTCCCTTAAGCACCAATGTAGAGACACGTATTTATATTTGTAGCTAATGTATTACACGGCATAGCGATGCAGGCGGGCATTTATACGTTATATCCCCCATCTCATCCGTCCGCCAGATTTTTATCTTTCTCTCCATCAATCTTTTAATTACATCTTGATTGGGGTGTCCGTAGCGATTATTTTTGCCAGCTGAAATAATCGCTTCATTAGGATTTACTTTGTTTAAAAATTCTTCACTGGTTGAATATTTGGATCCGTGATGGGCTACCTTCAAAAAGTCAATTTCTCCAACTGCTAAACTTTTTTCCCGGTTGCCCGGTAAATCGCCTGTAAAAAGAAAACTATTTTCGCCAAAGTCTAATTTCAACACTACGCTATGTTCATTATTGCTTTTTGAATTGGTGTCGATTGAATCCGCAGGAAATAAAATATTAGCAATTGCGTCATTGGAAAATTTAATGCTTAAGTTTTTCTTAGCCTCAATATTTTCTGCATCTTCTTTGCTAACAGCTTCCTTCCATGCCTTGTAAGTTTGCGACGTGCTTTCCGCTTTAGTTTCCAAGATAGAATTAACCTTATAAGATTGCAAAACATTAATAAGTCCGCCAATATGATCTTGGTCGGGATGAGTAGCAATAACTATTTCGATTTGTCTGTCCCAAAAAGGAATCTTTTCTCCCAATTTTTCCAAAAGTATTTTTCCGTCTCGCCCGCCATCAATTAGAATCTGATTTTTTCCTTGAGAAATTAAAATAGCATCACCTTGCCCAATATCAAGAAAGATCACTTTTAATTCACCACTAGCTGAAGAATAAAAAATTACCAGTCCGAAAATTAAGGATGTAGTAAATAAAAATATTAACAAGCCGTAAATTAATTTCCTATTTAACATAAATGATAGTATTCCTTTTTCTAATTACAAAAATAATTGTCGCCAGCGCAAGATACCAGATCATAACCCATAGCCAATGAAAATTTTCAACTGATTTACTCGCCCAGCTTAAATCAGCCAGTGTGTTAATAATCCATACTTCATATTTTAGCGGAAGAAACGCCAGCCAGGCAAAGACTAGTGACAACGGGCCAAAAACAAAACCACTGATTGCCGTTAGAAAGACTAGGAGCATAGTAATTGGAACAATTAGCAAAACCAGCATATTAGCAGGTATGGAAACCAGCGATAGAATTTTAAAATTGTAAAGAATAATAGGCAGGACGAAAATTTGGGCCGAGATCGTCAAAAATAGAATTTCAGTCAACCCCAATGCTTTGTGTTTCTTGATAAAAACTTTTTCCCAAAGCGGTGCCAGCATGATTATTCCCAAAGTCGCCAGAAAAGAAAGCTGAAATCCGATATCCCAGCGTAAAAGCAAAGGATTAATCAACAGCATAATCGCCCCGGCAAAAATAATGGCATTGTGAGAATTAGCCAGCCGCCCGTTTTTCATTGCCCAGAGAAGCAGCGTACCCATAACGCCAGCCCTGACAGCTGAAGATGGAAATCCAATCATGGCTACGAAAAGGAATATGCCGATTAAAGCAAACCAGAATGATTGTTTCCGCCAGAGGCCAATAAATATTCCAAACAAAATTAGATATTCTGCAATTATTGTCACGTTGTAGCCAGAAACTGCCACAATGTGCGTCATTCCAGTTTTAGAAAAGTTATCACTTACTTTTTCAGAAAGGCGGCTGCTTCCTCCAAATAATAGACCGTTGGCCAGCGCCGCTTGCGGCTGAGGAATAACCCGATTAACATTTTCTTCCATTCCGTTTTTAGTTTTCAAAATTGCTAAATATATTTTATTCCCCTTGTTATTTTCTGTTTTTTCAATTTTTGCGCTTTTACAAAGATAGTAAATTTTATCCTTAGCTAAATACATTCTGTAATCAAAATCCTCGGAAAAATTCTCCGGCACTTCCAAAGCACAATTTAAATCTAATTCATCGCCATAATTCACTTCTGGATAAAGACCGGCGTTGACCAATATTTTAAAATCATTGTCTGTCCTAACAATTAATTTCTGATAATTTCCTTTGTTCTCCGGTTCTTTTACAACTATTACTTTTTCGGAAATATTATTTCCATTAAGATTTAAATTATCTAATTTTTTAAAATCTACATTAAAACGCCAGGCACCTAAAATAAAAAATAGAATTACGAAGCCTATCACCAGTGCGATTCTATTCCTGTATCCCAAAATCAAAATTATAATTGCCAAGATGAGAAAAAAATAAATTAGCATTGAGCTAATATTAAAAAAGGAAGCCAAAAAAATTCCAGCCATAAATCCCAGCGACAATATCAGGAAAATTTTGGATTTGGTTAACTGCATAATTTTTATTATAACAAAAAAGGCGTAAGATTACTTACGCCCTTTATTTTTCAACTGCATTTTATGCAGCCCGCAAAACAGTTCTTATATTCTTATTTACCTCTTTAGGGTTAAGAGGTATTTCTGCATCATTATCTTTCTTATGAGCTTTGCAAAACTTTCTGGCAATATCCAGCGTCTCCTTGTCGGAAAAGTCTTGATCTTTTGAAAGTATGATCATGCCTTTCCTGAAAGCATATCCCGGGAAATCGTTATTCCTGCTTTCCGGTATTAAATTACTAGTTAAAATCGTAATGCTTATTTTCCCGCTTTCTCCGTTTTTCCTCCCCATTGCTCCCCCTTATGTCATAAAATTTCTATAATTTTTGTTATGGCGGTTTTTCCGCCGATGATTTTTAACGAACTTTTAGGCAAATTAAGGTGATCTGCCATTACTCTTATTAGCATATTATTGGCCTTGTTGTCAATAGGCGGAGCGGTTAATTTAACTTTGTATTCCCCGTACTTAATTTTAACAACCCCATTAAATAGCTCCGCACCTCGCAACAGCGAGGATTTAACGGGGTAAACCTCGTTTTTGGAAGAGCGAGGGCTGACTTTAATATAAACCCGCACACCTTTTTCTCGCAATAGCTTGTTTTCTTTATCCCTCATGAGCTTATTTAAAAAATTAAAAGGTGTGCGGGTAAATGCGCATACTAATTTATTTTCTCTTTTAATTCCTTAATTATTTTGTCGTCCAATTCGTCCGGCAAAACATCCCCTTCTGGATTATGAATAGTCGCTTCACGATAAATCCACTTTTTTATTTTTCCGGCGAATTCTTTTAATGCTGATTCATCTTCCTCATTAAGATTAACCGTCACGGAATCATCTTTTTCGTCATACTCAAAAACACTAAAGACAACTATTCCGGTTAGAAAAAGTGCAATAGCTAATAGTGCAATTACTATGAACAGGAATATCTTATTCACTTGTTATCATTATGAAAGTAGAAATAATATCCGCCCACTCTTCCCTCACATCATCTTCATCAGAAGCGGCGGCGTAATTTATGGTGATGTATTTGCCTCCGGCTTGTGTTATGAATGGAGGAGATGTTGAATAAGTATCCTTGAAGTCGTTTTTATTATCCCACGCTTCGATCTCTGCTCGATAAGATTGGGCTCCGGATTTCTCAATAAAATGGACAAGTGCGTTTGGCCATCCGTAATTATCCATAACAGTTTTGTATTTTGGGGGATGTTTTACCTTAAATCCGTAATGCGAATTAGTATAAGTCTCCCATCCAGCATAAGGATCGTCTTCTATTATTTCTTCATCTTCACCACCACTGCTGATTAAATTATTATTCACTGGCGTTACCGCATCTTCTTTTGGCTGATTAGCTTGTCCTTGCAAATCAGTCAATTGGGATTGAAGCTGTTTATTTAAACTTTCTGCTGATTCTCTCATATCTTTCTCTCTCTGGTTTTTTTGCCACAAGTAAACTCCTCCCCCGATTATCACGGCAGTTAGCACAATTGCAATAATTATGCCTCCAATGTTTTTTTGTTGATCCATATTTCTTATAATTAATATATTATATTATATTATCATCTTACTACATTCCTACTATATTCCAAATCTAAAACGTGGTAAAATCAAATAAAGTGATTTATTCGAGATGTTCGGATCTCATAATATATATTCGTATGTTCACATTCGTAACGCGCTATTCGCATACTATATAATGTTCGTATGTGCCTGTTCGTTAAGGCGTTCGTATACCTATGATTGAAGAAGTAAAAATTCAAGAAAAAAAACTTGCCGATTACCGGAAGCTTATGCCGGAGAATTTAAAATTGGAATTAAAAAGATTAGCAGAAAAGCTGAAGGGTAAAAAAATCGTTCACATCAACACAACCTCCAGGGAGGGTGGCGGAGGCGTAGCTGAAATTCTTCACGGCATTGTTCCTCTAATGCGAGACTTGGGAATTAATGCTTCCTGGTATACAATTGAGCCACCTTTAAAATTTTTTGAAATTACCAATAAAATTCATAACGGTCTCCAGGGGAAAGGAAAAAAATTGACCAAGGCAGAAAAGGATTATTATCTTGCCCAATCAAAAAAGCTGTCCAAACACGTGGAAAAGCTTGGCGCCCACGTTTATTTTATCCACGACCCACAACCACTGGCTCTTACTTATTTTTCCAAAAAAATAGATCCCTCAATACTGAGAATTCATATTGATATTTCTAATCCTTTGCAAGATACTTGGAAATTCTTGCTTCCCTATGTTAGTGACCACGAAAAAGTAATTGTAAGCATCCACGAATTCATAAACAAGGATCTTCCCAAGAAAAAAGTTGTTGTTTTCCCGCCAGCTATTGATCCGTTGGATGCAAAAAACATGCCGATGAAAAAGGAGTACGCCCGGATGATACTGGAAAATATGGGAATAAATCCTTCCAAACCGGTTATTGCCCAAGTTTCACGCCTTGATCCTTTTAAAGACCCTATTGGTGTAATTAAAGCCTTCTACATTGCTAAAAAGACTGTGCCGAATTTGCAGTTGATACTACTGGCTCAAAATCTGGCTGATGACAATCCATATTCAAAAAAAATATTTGAAGAAGTAAAAAAGCATACTAAAGGAGACCCGGATATTCACTTATTTTATGATCCGAAAAAAATGGAATACGAAAATGATATCATTGTTAATGCCGTCCAGATTGCTTCTGACATAATTATTCAAAAATCAACTAAGGAAGGATTTGGGCTAACCGTAACGGAAGCTATGTGGAAAGGAAGCGCGGTTATTGCCGGAAGAGTGGGTGGGATAAAAATACAGATTCGTGACGGCTATAACGGATATTTGGTTTCCACGATTAATCACTGCGCCTCTAAAATAGTTGAACTTATTAAAGATAAAAAACTGCGCCATACTTTCGGCCGCCACGCTAAAAAATCAGTAACCGAAAATTTTCTCTTACCAAGATTGCTTCGCGATCACTTAAAAACCGCGAATGAGGTCTTGAAATAAAAAATACCTATTTAAATAGGTATTTCCCCTTGTAATGAATATTTTCTGAAAGCTGATGGGGATTTGGTCAATTTAGATAATCTATCGCCTGTGCTTAGTTTTATCTACGAGAGTGAATTTCTTCGCTCTTCCGTCATAAGGAGGCACGCGATCACCCTTAGATAGAGTTATTTCGTTTTTTGTACCTGCCGGACGATATTGACCGGATACAGGTGTTTTAGCGCCTGTTTTAGTAATAACTTTCTTTGTCATACCTTTAGTCCTACTTAAAATTGATTATAGGAGTCGCCGACCTTTATTTTCAACCCCTCTTGATAAACACCCAGTATTGAGTATCTATCAGGGGGGAAATAAAGGCAGCTTAGCCTAGAAGCAAAAAATTGGGTAGGATAGTTTCCCCACCAGCTTTCAAAAAACAATTTTTAATACAGGATTAACTCTGTATTTTAATACGTATTAAAATACGTAGGTGCTTATATCAGCTTCAATTCCTTTGCCCTAATATCTACAGTACTACCAGAAACATTAAAAAACTTTGCCAATCGTGCTTTTTTAAACGGGATGTTACTATCCCTAATAACATTCCACTTGTAGTAAAATAATTCCTTGGGCATTAAAAATGCAGCCGCGAATCTATGACAAAATCTTTCTTCGCCCCAGCTAGAATAAATATCACCTGTGTAAAGACCATATCTTAATCCTCGATTTCTTACTACATGAGCAATTTCGTGACATAGTGTAAATCTTTGCCTGAAATCTGGTTCACTGTTTTTTATCCAGATTTTATAACCACCTGTATCGGGGTCAGAATGAACTAGTCCTGAGCCGCATAAATTGCCAAATGCAATCCTTATTTTTGTATTAAAATTTTTCTCTGTCCACTTAATTAAAGATAAAATGGAAGGCAGTTCATCATTCGTGTCTTTGTATGCTCTTTCGGCTATACACTCTGCAGCAATATTAATACTTTTATACTCTTTCATAAAATTTCTTATTACGTAATTAATTACTTACCTCCTAATCCCCACTTTTTCAAAACTCTTCTCAATTCTTTTTTTAATTTTATCTAGATCAATCTTCTTTCCTTTGGTTTTCTTTTTTAATTTAGGATCAAGGATCTTGATTTCGCGGTATTCTTGAAGATAATAAGCAGGGGCTCCTTTTATCCATTTGGCGATTGCATCAAAATCACGGATTGTGTGGATTCCTGGAACTACAGTAGTTCTGAATTCATAATCAACCCCGCTGTTCATAATCATATCCACGCTTAATTTTATCCGTTGCATATCACCTTTTACTCCCGACGCCACATCATACCGCTTCGGACTATTTTTAATATCCATAGCGATATAATCAACCAGTTTCTGATCAATGATTTTTTTCAAAACGTCAGGACGGGTTCCATTAGTGTCTAGCTTAACTGAATATCCCAGTTTATTTATTTTTTTAATAAAATCAATAATGTCTGGCTGGATTAAAGGCTCCCCGCCGGTAATACAAACTCCTTCCAATTTTCCTTTTCGTTTTTTTAAAAAATCAAAAAATTCTTTTTCTGCTATAGTCTGTGTGTTATAAGTTTTAATTTCAATTAATTCCGGATTATGGCAAAAGGGACAGCGAAAACTGCAGCCTACTGTGAAAACTGTAGTAGCCAGCTTTTTCGGATAATCTATTAACGTTAGTTTTTGATAACCACCTATTATCATACGAGCATATTAGCATATTAACATCTTAGCATTTAATCACTTTAAATTTTGTTAATATGTTTATATATTAAGATGTTAAAATGTTTAAATAACCAGGGCGATCTCCCCGAAAGAAAATCGCCCCGCTATCTTTTCTATTTTAAATCACTTTATCAGTGGCATCCAGAGTCAGCTACGTACTCTTTCCTGTCTTTATATTCTTCCTGCTTCCCCTCATTCCATTGCTCTACCGGGCGAATGTATCCTACTACCCTTGAATATATTTCAGTCTTTCGGAAACTCTTCAATACCGGATTTTTCTGATGGCAACTCTTGCATTTGACATATGTTTCTGAATCTACTTTATAGGGCATATATTCTTCATCATGCTGAAGTGTTCTGCCACAATCATGGCAAGTGTATTTTTTCATTTTGTTTTTTGTTAGATTAATTATGTATATCGAAAAAATTTGATGACTAAACAGAAACAACTATCTGTTTTTTCTTTTTATTTGTTTTTTTCTCTTTACAGTCAGCTACGTATTCTTTTCTGTCTTCAAATTCTGCCTGTTTGCCCTTGTTCCATTGTTCTACTGGTCGGATATATCCTACTACCCTTGAATAAACTTCAGTTTTTTGCTTTACTACGCACTTAGGACAGGTATAATGTTCTCCTTCCAGATATCCATGCGCCGGGCAGATGCTAAAGGTAGGTGTCAGAGTGAAATAAGGAAGAGTGTAGCTCTCGGCAATTTTACGCACTAAATTTTTAGTTGTTTCAATGTCGCTGACTTTTTCCCCCAAGAATCCATGAAGAACCGTTCCTCCGGTATATTTTGTTTGTAGTTCATCTTGAAGATCCAGCGCTTCGAAGATATCTTCGGTAAAATGCACTGGAAGGTGCGATGAGTTGGTATAATACGGCTCGCCTCCATTGGTTCTTACTTCTTTATTGTTGGCAAAAATTATTTCCGGATATTTTTCCTTATCAATCCGGGCCAGACGATAAGAAGTTCCTTCAGCTGGAGTAGCTTCCAAATTATAAAGATTGCCAGTTTCTTCTTGATATTTAATTATCTTTTCTCTCATATGAACAAGGATTTCTTCTGCCAGTCTGTGGCCTTCTTTTGTGGTAATATCTTTTCCAATAAGATTAACCATGGCTTCATTCATTCCCACTAAACCAATTGTGGAAAAATGATTGCCCCAATAGTGTCCCCGCCTCAGTTTAATAGAACCGAGATAAAATTTCGTGTATGGGTAAAGACCCTTTTCAGTTAACCCCTCAATGAGCTTTCTCTTGGTTTCCAGGCTTTGCTCGGCAATATCCATTAATTCATCAAGTTTTTTAATAAACTCCTTCTTGTTTTTGGAGACATATCCGATACGAGGCATGTTTATAGTTACTACCCCTATTGATCCCGTCATCGGATTAGCTCCAAAAAGTCCTCCTCCGCGCTTATGAAGTTCTCGATTATCCAGCCTTAGGCGACAGCACATACTTCGGGCATCATCCGGATCCATGTCAGAATTAACAAAATTAGCGAAGTAAGGAATGCCGTATTTAGCTGTCATTTCCCATATAATATTAAATCTGTCATCGTCCCAGTCAAAATTTTTATCGATATTATAGGTTGGGATAGGAAAAGTAAAAACTCGCCCATTGGCATCTCCTTCCATCATAACTTCAGCGAAAGCTTTGTTGATCATGTTCATTTCCTCTTGAAATTCGCCGTAGGTTTCTTTTTGGGGCTGGCCCTTAATTATCACTGCTTCATTAGCTAAGTTCTTGGGCGGCGATACGTCCATGGTGATGTTAGAAAAAGGAGTCTGAAATCCAACCCGGGTAGAAACATTCATATTAAACACGAATGACTGGATTTGTTGCTTCACCTGCTCATAGTTAAGATTGTCGTGCCTGATGAAGGGGGCTAACATGGTATCGAAATTAGAAAAAGCCTGTGCTCCTGCAACTTCTCCCTGCAGAGTATAAATGAAATTTACCATTTGACCCAAAGCTGAACCAAAATGACTAGCCGGCTTACAAGCTACTTTTCCAGGAACACCGGTAAATCCTTTTCTCAGCATGTCTTGCAAGTCCCATCCACAACAATACGCTGCCACAAGTTGCAGATCGTGAATATGGAAGTCTCCGCTGTCATGAGCATCGCGAATGTCTTTGGCATAGACTTTGTTCATCCAATACCGCGAACTTACAATAGAAGATATGTAATTATTTAACCCTTGAAGAGAATAGGCCATGTTAGCATTCTCTTTTACCTTCCAATCAACTTCCTGGATATACTTATCCACCAAGCTGACTGCCTCATCCAATGACTCTTCTGTTTCACGAAGTTTCCTGTGCTGCTCTCGATAAAGAATATAGGTCTTAGCTGTTTCTTCAAAATCTAAAACCATCAACACCCTCTCTACAAGATCCTGGATTTCTTCAATTTCCGGAACATATCCTTTTTGATAATTTTTATTAAGAAGTTGGACTACTTTATCGCTAACTCTTTGGGCATCTTTCTTGGTTCCTTCTCCTGTCGCCTCAAGAGCCTTGGTTACGGCTTTAGTAATTTTATCCTGATCAAACACAACAACTTGTCCGCTGCGCTTTACTACCTTTTTGATCTTATTTCTAAACTTCAAGGTTTCTTTAGCTGCTTTAGTATTGATTTTAGTTTTCTTGGTGTTTCTTGCTTTCTTTTTCATTTTTATTTTTATGCCCCCGGTACAAAATTAAGTAATTAGAATATCGAAAGTTTATATATTATTCACTTATCTTCTCAGCCTCTTTCTTAAAGCTTTCTGCGCTGCCAAATGACTTATAGACACTAGCGAATCTCAAATATGCCACATCGTCGATTTCCTTTAATTTATCTAATGTTATTTTCCCTATTTCTCTGCTGGTAATTTCCAGTTGTTCTTTGGACTGTATTTCATATTCAACATCACCCAGTATTTTTTCAATCTTATCCTCACTTACGGGTCTTTTTTCCAGAGCTTTTCTTATGCCAATCTCTATTTTATTTCTGTCATAATCCTGCTTACTCCCATCCTTTTTAACAACAGTAAACCGCATTATTTCCACTTCTTCATAGGTGCTGAAACGTGCATTACACTTCTCGCATTCACGCCTTCTTCTAATAGCCTTCCCTTCCTTAGTTTCCCTGGAATCTACTACTTTTGTATTATTATGTCCACAAGAAGGACAAATCATGTATTTTTAGTAAATTTTTACAAAAAACCACTATATGTTGTGTACTTTATACCTATTGTATCACAAGATAGAAATAAGGTCAAGGGGGCTTAACTAAGCCAAATTCTTAAGTTATCCACACCCTGTGAAGTCTTATTACACAAAACTACAGAGCAAAACACAAAATAATTACCCAAAAGAAAAATCCCCCTGTCTAAGACAGAGGAATTTTTTCTCAAAATATATATAAAGATATATTAATTTGCATGTGCGCATTCGTAGTGCGCTATTCGCATACTGTTAATTCGCATGTGTCCGTTCGCCCCGCCTGCCATGACTGGCACTGTCGGGCAGGCATTGCCGTAGCCAAAGGCGAAGGCGGGCTGTTCGCATACTATTTTTTCATCTTCCTTCTGATGAACGCTGGAATTTCCAATTCATCATCTTCTTCTAAGTCTCTAGACTCCTCCCTTGCTCCCTTCGGCTGGATCTTTTCCTCGACAATCATTTTAGACTCTATTTTTTTTGAAGGAAAGGTTACTTTACCCTTGACTTTTGCGTCTTTCCTGTCCCCAGCAACTTGGGATATTTTTTCCTCCAGTGAGGTCTCCTTGACTTGGTCGGCATCAAACCCGGTAGCTACAACAGTAATATGAATGTCTCCTTTTCTAATCTGGTCATCATTGACAGCTCCGAAAATAACCTTGGCATTAGGATCAACATTTTCAGTAATTATATTAGCTGCTTCATTGATCTCCAACATAGTCATATCATTTGATCCAGATACGTTAAATAATACTCCCTTAGCACCATCAATGGAAAGTTCTAAAAGAGGACTATTGATGGCTGCTTTGGCTGCTTCAGCTGCCCTGTTTTCACCACTGGCAATTCCTATTCCCATTAATGCAGATCCGCTATCTTCCATAATGGCTCTAACATCAGCAAAGTCAACATTGACTATCCCAGGCTTTGTAATTAAGTCGGCAATTCCCTGTACTCCCTGCCTTAACACATCATCTACAATCTTGAAAGAGTTAATAAGAGTGGTCTTTCGATCGATAATTGAAAGAAGTTTATCATTAGGAATAGTAATAAGCGTATCTACTCTATCCTTAAGATTCTCCAGTCCTTCCTCGGCTATAGCCTTTCTTTGGGCTCCCTCAAAAGCAAACGGCTTAGTGACCACCGCTACCGTAAGCGCTCCTGACTCTTTGGCTGTCTCTGCAACAATCGGAGCTGCTCCACTTCCTGTTCCTCCTCCTAATCCGCAGGTTACAAATACCATATCCGTACCCTTAAGTGTCTCTTGAATTTCATCTCTGTTTTCTTCCGCTGCTTGGCGTCCAACTTCCGGGTTCATTCCTGCTCCCAGTCCCTTGGTTAGGTTTTTTCCGATGTGCACTTTTTCAGAAGCTTTATTGTGATGAAGTGCCTGAGCATCAGTATTAATAGCCACAAACTCAACCCCTTTTACTTTGGAGTCAATCATCCGACTTATTGCCGCATTTCCGGATCCTCCCACTCCTACGACCTTTATTCTTGCGAATGTTTCTACATCTGGTTTTATCTCTGCCATATTTTTTTACTAACCAAGGATCTTATAGCTTGCGACCATTGATTAATCTTATTATTAATAATAAATTTTATAGTAAAATCTTGATAATAATCTTCGTGAAAAATAGATTTTCTAGATCATACAGGACAAATAAAAAATACCCCCGAAACACTAGTTTTTGCGCTATTTTTTGATGCGTAAATCAGTATATAAATCTAGCACACTAGCATTTAATATGTCAAGGGATAAATTGTGTATTTATTTCTATATTTATTTTGCTTTGTCTAAAGCAAAATTATGGTAAAAATTTTTCTATCCATCCTCGCACCTTCTCTACTGTATCTCCTGCACTCCGCGAAATATTGCCTATTATTTTTGCTCCATAAACTTTGCCCTTTGACGCTGAATTATTTTCATCGGCCCACAAAATCAGCCCTACTGCCACAGCAAACGAAGGATCATCAACTTTATCTAGCACTCCGCCCAGTTGCACAGGATATCCAATTTGCACAGGAAGCCCTAGAACATCTTTTGCCAAATCTACTATATGTGGCAACTTTGCACCGCCTCCAGTCAATATTGCCCCTGCGGGCAAAAGTCCGGATTTTCCAATAGCCTTTAGCTCCTTATTTATTAAGCTGAAAATTTCCTCCAGTCGAGCTTCTATAATTTCCGACACATGATAACGAGAAACTACTCCTTCTTCCTTGGAATCAACTTGAGAAAGATCAACTTCTTCTTTTTTATTTACTTCCTCTGGAAGAGCACTGCCATATTCTAGCTTCACTTTTTCAGCCACATCAATAGATGTCCTAAGTCCTATGGCAATATCATTGGTAATATGACCGGCTCCAATAGGAAGAACGGCGGTGTGAGCAAGGTTGCCTTCTTCAAAAATAGCAAAGGAAGTTGTTCCTCCTCCTATATTAATTAGCACTACCCCTAATTCTTTCTGTTTTTTATCCAATACCGCCTTAGCTGCCGCTAACGGCTTTAGGATCATATCATCAATCTCAATACCTGACTGATAGATGCACTTAGTCAAATTTTTAATGTCTGGGACAGATCCCTCGACAATCATGGCGTCTACTTCCAGACGTACACCATTCATACCTAGAGGATCTTTGATGTTATCTTGATCATCCAAACGAAAACTTTTAGGAGTAATGTGGATTATTTCTCTATTAAGAGGAATTGAAATAGTTTGAGCAGCACTAACTGCACGATTTATATCATCTTCAGTAACTTCTCCATCGGCCTTCCCTACTGCTACCACTCCTTTTGAATTCTGGCAAATCGTTTCCGATCCTCCAATGCTAACCACTGCCCTGTCAACAGAAGCTCCGGACATTTTTTCTGCCTTTTCTATTGATTCATTTATGGCCTTAGTTGTTTCCTCCGTATCCACTACTGATCCTCGTCTCATGCCAATAGCTGAAGCCGCCCCCACTCCTATGATTCTAGGAGTCTCCTCTTCGGGAATACTCTGAGCAATTATTGTATAGACATTTGATGATCCTATGTCCAGACCAACAATGATGTTTCCTTTAGGCATAATTTTATATTCCTAATAAATCACGAAAATAAGGGAAAAAAATAATAATACCCACTGCTACAGCCACTGAGGAAGAAATTAAAACCACTGTAGCCATAATATCCTTAATTAAACGAGCATATGGGTGAATTCGCGGTTTCAGAATATCTACCACTCTTTCTAGCACTGTATTGGTCAGTTCAGTAATCAAAACCCACATTATCATTAAAACTAATACGATAGCTTCCCAGCTTTTTACTTTAAAATAAAATATTAAAAACAAAATAACGACAGCTATAATAAGCTCTATCTGAAAATTCTTTTCATGCTGGATAACATGCTTAAGTCCTCGCAGGGCATTACCTAAGCTTATGATTAGTCTTCGCATATAAATTAAGTTAGTGAATTAGTAACCTTATCCTGAATATTGAACATCCCTTCGCCGTGGTGGAACCCAAGAAGGTGAAGTGTTCCGTGAGATACTGCGTACGTCATTTCTTTTTTGAAGCTGTTTCTGTTTATTTTAACAGATTTTTTGATATATTCACAACAAATTATTAGCTCTCCTAAAAAGATGTTTTTATTACTGTCCCCTTTTATGGTTTTTGTATTCTTATAATTAGAAAAGGATAGGATATCTGTGCTTTTGCTTATTTGGCGACATTTTTTATTAATT
This sequence comes from bacterium BMS3Abin15, assembly GCA_002923195.1. GTDB lineage: Bacteria > Patescibacteriota > Minisyncoccia > Moranbacterales > 2-12-FULL-40-10 > BMS3ABIN15. Next base: position 14,875 of record BDTH01000060.1, on the reverse strand, counting down.
TTTCTGCTTTCGTTTTCCGAAACTAAGGCAATGCTAACATTCGCAGTTTTTAACCCTTGAAAGTCGCAACTACTTAGCTTAATAGTTTTACTAATTATTCTTTTTAGGAATTCTTTTGAGACGCGGCAATAGGATTTTTTATTGATATCTAAAACTATATTCATATGCGATACTAATCCACGAATACCATGCGAATGCCACGAACGTTCGTATTATTCGTATGCAATTCGCATTGTTCGTGTCGCTATTTTAATTCTTCTTCAACAATCCTTTTTACCACATTGCCATCCGCTTGTCCCTTAAGCTTTCCCATCGTTGCTCCCATAACTTTTCCCGTGTCTGCTTTTGAATTGGCGCCAACTTGGGCAATAATTTCGCTAACTACCTTTTTCACTCTATCATCGCCTAATTGTTTTGGTAGATAAACAGAAAGGATTTCCATCTCTTTCTTCTCCTTATCAGCCAGATCGGATCTTCCCCCTTTTTCGTATTGTTCAATGCTATCATTTCGCTGTTTAGCACTTTTTCTTATAACTTCAATTACTTCTTGGTCACTAAGACCCTCTTCTTTTTTCTTCTTTTCTATTTCTGTGTTTTTAATAGCACTGTCAAGCATGCGTAAAGTATCCCGCCTAACGGTATCTCCCGCTTTCATTGCTTCTTTCAAATCATCTACAACTCTTTCTTTTATGGTGGGCATATGATTATTTATTCATTTTCCTTTTAAGGTTTTTTAGCGCTTCATCGTCAAATTTTCCCATCTTCTTAAGCTTATCTATTTCTTTTCTTATTTTTATTTTATATAAAGCTTCTTCTCGTTTTTTTTGTTTACTCTTCTCTTCAGCGTGGAATCTTGTCTTTCTGACCCGCATCAAAACGCCGCTTTGTTGCACTCGGCGAGAAAATCTCCTAATTAAATTTTCTGACGTTTCTTTGTCCTTTTTCTTTACTTCTATCATCTTAAGACCTCCTTTCTAAATACATGTTAACATGTTAGCATTTAAACATTTTAACAAAAATTCTAATAATATGTTAATATGTTCGGATGTTAAAATGCTAAATTGGTCTTATGTCCTCGAACAACTTAGCTCCTCCAATAAGATGGAGATGGATGTGGGACACCTCCTGTCCTCCATCTTTTCCCGTTCTAAATAATAATTTATATCCATTTTCCGAGATTTTCAGTTTTTTAGCGAGGTCGCGGGCTACAATTATCATTTTTCCCACCAATTTTCCATCTTCATTACTTAGGTCATTAATTGTTTCGATGTGTTTTTTAGGAATGATCAGGATATGAATAGGAGCAACTGGATGGACATCATTAAAAGCTATTATTTCCGAATCCTCATAAACAAGCTCGGTGGGTATTTTTTCGCCAGCTGGCGGATTGACAATTTTACAGAAAATACAGTCCATAAGTATTACTTCTTAGAAACAATAACATTGCTTTTTAGAATTTTCTTAACTATATCTGCTAATTTTTCATTAGTTACGGTTTCTTGATTACTACTAATCATATCCTTAACTATGATTGTCCCGTCTAACGCTTCTTTCTGGCCTATTATTAAGGTAATCTCGACTCCTAACCGATCAGCTGTTCGTAATTGTGATTTTAAACTCCCTCTGCCAAAACTTTCTGCTACCAATATTCCATTTTTTTCCAATTCCGCAAATAATTTTAGACTCTTCTTTTTAGCCAAATCTCCCAGCTGAGCTAGGAATACTTTTGGTCGTGACTCTTTATAAGATTTAGCATTAACTCTTTTCATTTCAATAATTAATCTATCAATCCCCAATCCAAAGCCAATGGCTGGAGTATCTTCCCCTCCCAACGATTTAATTAGTCCGTCATACCTTCCTCCGCCTCCCAACGAATGCTTTTTACCTTCTTTTTCGGACCATATTTCAAATACTGTCTTAGTATAATAATTTAGTCCGCGCACTAAACGAGGATTAATTAAGTAAGGAAGATCCAGTTCATCCAAATATTCCAAAAAATTCTTAAAGTGCGTCCGGCACTCAGGACATAGGTGATCTACCGACTGAGGAGCACTGGAGGCTACCTGCATACATTTATCCTCTTTGCAATCTAGAATTCGGAGGGTGTTGGTAATTAATCGATCTTTGCATTTTTGACACAATTTTTGCCTTTTGGATTCTAGATAACTTGTCAAAAGGTCTTGATAGTCCTTGCGACATTCTGAACAACCAATACTATTGACCTGAAACTGAACATCTTTTATTCCTAAATTTCCCAATACTCGAGAAGCCAACTGAATCAATTGAGCATCTAGAATGGGATCCATTTCTCCAAATATATCAAAATTAGCCTGCCGATGCTCCCTGTATCTTCCTTCTTGCGGCCTATCATAACGGTAAACCGGACCAGTAGAAAAAAGTTTTATTGGTTTTGGAAGGACATTCATTCCGTGCTGAATATAGGCGCGAGCGATACTAGCGGTAAATTCAGGACGAAGGGCTACCCTATCTCCTCCTTTGGTATTGAAAGAATACATCTCTTTATCAACAATATCAGTTCCTTCTCCTACCGAACGTATAAATAAATTGGCATATTCTACAACTGGAGTATCAATTCTCTGAAAACCATATTCTTGAACCGAACGAGATAACACCCTCCTTACCTGATTCCAGTAAGGTTGTTCTCCAGGTAAAATATCGCGCATTCCCCTAAGAGGCTGAAGAAGAATTGGCTCTTCTATCTTAGGTTTTAGCTTATCCTTCTTGGCAGTTTTCTTAGCTTTCGCTTTTCCTGCAAATTTCCTTACTGATTTCTTTTTATTGGCTGCTTTTTTGTTAGATTTTTTTAAAACTTTTTTGGCTTTCGCCATATGCGAATTGTCGCAAATGTAAAACAAATTTACTCAAATTCGAATTTATTTACTTTAACATTTGCAAGTATTAGTATTTAGTAAACTTCTGCTTTATCAATCGGCCAAGCGCGAATAAGCACCCTGCCCATTACATTATCCTTATTCAACGGTCCCCAAGAACGAGAGTCATGACTAGCAGAACGGTTGTCCCCCATAACAAAGTATTGATTATCTTCCATCTGTCTGGAAATGTTCCCGGATGTTTTAATATCCGAATTGATATAATCGCTTTCGTCTAAAATAAATCCGTCAGGATATTCGGGATTATAAATTCTGACTATCCCATCTTTTATTTCTATTTTCTCTCCCGGAAGGCCTATAACTCTCTTAATAAAAAATTGCTCGGGGCTCTTGGGATAGCGAAAAACAATTACCTCTCCCCTTTCCAGATTTTTAAACGGCTCTACAGAAAAAAAATGGGCGTTGCCGGCTCCGATATCTGTTTTTTTGTATCCCAACTCATTTACTATTAAATATTGCCCATCCTTAAAATTAGGTTCCATACTGGCGCCCTGAACAAAAAATGGCTGGAAAAGAAAAACCCTGATCGGAACTATAATAATGAAAGCTAAAAAAAATACCTTAACAACTTCTAACAAAAAACTGCCCACTCCGTAATAAGCTTCTTTATTATTCCTATTTTCGTTTTTTTTGAAATCACCTGGCATAACTATAAATAGCGACACAAACAATGCGAATTGCATACGAATGATACTAACCATTCGTGGCATTCGTATGTATTCGTATGTATTCGTAGATTAGTATCGCTTTTAAACATTCCAATCATATCACATTGCTTTTCCCTTAGCAATAGCAATTTATGGCTTAATAAGGGTAAATTTTGAATTTTTCGGAAACTAGGATAACATTGAATCAATGGATAGTGTCAAAAGAAGAGAAAAACGAGATATTGAAGAAATTGATGATTTTCCACAATCTGCCAATTTTGAATTTCACCTAAAAGAAACTGGCAACAAGCCGCAAAAAGATGACAATTCTACAGATATCTCTTTAAAGAAAAAAACAAAATGGGGGAAAATTTTCCTAATCTTTTTTTTGCTCGTATTTTTTTCGACTTTGGCCTGGGCAGCATACTTTATCTGGAAAGTATCAACTGTTAGCCAAAAAATTACCGTTGAAAACGAAACTAGCTCCTCTTTGATAAAAAATATCAAATCAGTCGTCGCACCTTTTATTTCGTCAGAACATAAACAGCTTAAAGGAGAAGAAAGCGGGAGGGTCAATATTTTACTTTTAGGAACGGCTGGGGAAAACAATCCTGGAAAAAATCTGACTGACACCATAATGATTATGAGTATTGATACCGAAACGAAGAAGGTAGCTCTGCTTTCCCTGCCTCGCGATCTTTATGTTAATATTCCTGATACTTCTTACTACACAAAAATAAATTCGGTGTACCAATACGGGATAAATAGCAATAAAGGGATAATGCCAATCAAAAAAACAGTGGAAGATATAACAAATCTTGATATACATTATTTTTTAGTGATGGATTTTGAGGGATTCAAGAAAATTATTGATGATATCGGGAAAATAAACGTTTATGTAGAAAAAGATATATATGATTCTCGCTATCCAGGATCAAATTACAGCTATGAGATATTTGAAATTGAAAAGGGGCTTCATAAAATGAACGGTGAAATTGCCCTTAAATATGCAAGGGAGCGCCACGCAGATTCTGAGGGAGATTTTGGAAGAGCCAAAAGACAGCAACAAATTATTCAATCTGTAAAAAATAAAGTATTTTCTCTTAAAACTTTTCTTAACGCCTTTACTCTAAATAAAATACTCAATACCCTAGAGAAACACATAAGAATCAACGTCCAGCTTAATGAGATAGATAGCTTTATTTGGTGGAGCAAGCGAGTGGACAGCCAGAACATCACCAACGCTGTAGTTGACGCTTGGAAAAAAGATAGTTTATTAAGAGTTTCTCACATTTATTACGGAGATACACGAGTATTTATCCTTGTCCCTCGTGTAGGAAATTACAGTGAAATTCAAGACTTAGCTGAAAATATTTTCAATCTAGATGAGATAAAAAGACGACAGGCCGAAATTGAAAAAGAAGAGGCCAGTGTTTCCATAATAAACCAGAGCGACGATGACATGCTGTCATCTAAAATTAGAACTCTCTTAAAAGACAATTGGGGAATAAATAAAGTTACAATTATAGGCAACAATGATAATATTGTTCGCAGCCAAACAGTTGTTCTTGAGAAAACATCAGGTGAGAAAATATTTACCTTGGACGAACTTGTTAAAAAGCTACCAGCCCGCCTGTCATCGCCTGAGAGCTTAGCCGATGGCGGGCAGGCCCGCCTGTCATCGCCTGAGAGCTTAGCCGATGGCGGGCAGGCCAAGCTTAATGAAGACAAAAATGATATAATGGATATAGAGAACAACACAGACTTTGTAATTTTATTAGGAACAGATTTGGAAAATATATATAAATATGGAGAGGATACGATTGAGGATTTAAATAATACTGGCTTGGATCAAATGTATTTAAATTTACTAGAAAATAAGTAACATGAAATTGATTATAGGATTGGGAAATCCTGGAGAAAAATATGAGCGTAACCGACACAACGTCGGGTTTATTGTGATTGATAAGCTAAGAAAGAAATGGGGCTTTCCTGAATTTAAGTTTAGTAAAAAGTTTAACGCCGAAATTTCAGAAGGAATAATACAGCCCCCTCTCCCTCCGGGAGAGGGCCGGGGTGAGGGCATTATCAAATCCCTTTCCCGCTCCCTCTTTTCTAAAGGGAGAAACAGGAGAATTTTGGTGAAACCCCAGACTTTTATGAATAATTCCGGCGAAACTGTTCAAAAAATCCTAGCCTATTATAAGCTAAGGCCTGAAGATCTAATTATTATCCACGATGACTTAGATATCGAAATTGGAAACTACAAAATTTCTGAAGATTCTTCCGCTGCCGGGCATAACGGTGTGCAGGATATTATGAATAAATTGGGAGCTCAAGAATTTAGAAGAATAAGAATAGGTATAGGCGGCCCGTCTCGCTTCGGCAAGCCTCAGCGAGCCGAGGCAGGCAGACAAAACAGAAAAATATCTGGGGAGTCTTTTGTGCTTCAGGATTTTACGGAAGAGGAATATGAGAAAATAATAAATCTAATTCCAAATATAGAAAAAGAAGTTTGTATAACATGAACGTAGATATCTACGTTCATATCTACGTTACTATCTTAGTGGATAAAAAAAGCGATGGATTTTTCCATCGCCTTTTTATATGCTTTGCGATATCCGGCATTTTACCGAAATATAAATTTCATCGTATCATACATAAGGAACTCTTTTTCTATTTGCCTCCGATGCCATAACAGCCAAATCGGAAGCATAATGGGCCAGAGCAATCCTATACTAAACGATTCGCCTTTAGCCCTTGATTCAACCTGTTTTTCAAACTGGAATTTTATGCGCACGAGATTGTCAGTTGTCCTCTTAATGTCTCTATAAACTTTCTTGCGCACAAGAATAGCGATTAAAATATATATTACTGCGCTGCAAATAAACATTAAACGCTCGTCCATAATATCCCTCCTCATTTCTTAAATTATTTTATTTGTAAATTACCGTTTTTGGCTTCCAAAATTCTGCTCGTAGTGACATCTTTTTCTGAAAAATCAGAATTAGATGCGCTTTTACCCCCACGCCAATACCAATAAAAAATTATTAAATAAAACGCGTTCTATGAGGATTGGTGTGGGGGCATGCCTACTTGACGAACTAAAGGAGGATTGTCCGCTTTTCGACTACGAGCAGAATCCTGAAAACCACTTGTTAATCAACATACGATTGACTGGGCATTATAGCAAATTCGTACAGATTGTCAACCCCGTTAGAAATTATAATTTCTAACGGGGTAAACCCATTAATCTCTGCTATAATGAAATAATGAAATACCTAAACGCGCTTAATATAATCCAGGGGGTCGGTTCGCAAAAAATGAAATTGCTGACCGGCTTTTTTGGTAGCTCGGAGAATATTTGGAGTGCTAATATTAATGAATTAAAAAACAGCGGGATTGGAGATGCTCTATCTCAAAAAATAGTTATTGAAAGAGAAAAAATAAATCCGGATGAGGAATGGGAAAAACTGGACAAAGAAAATATTAGGGCAATTGCCCATACTGATCCTAATTATCCCGATCTTCTTAAGGAAATAACTAATCCTCCTTATATATTATACATGAAAGGAGGTTTGAAAAAATTAAATGTAAATCCAATGGTCGCTATTGTAGGATCAAGAAAGCTTACGGCTTACGGAAAACAAGCAACCTTTGGGATAGCCAGGGATTTGGCTCGATCGGGGATAACAGTAGTCAGTGGAATGGCTTTGGGGATCGATGCTGAAGCTCACCTTGGAGCGTTAGATGGAAAGGGAGAAACTGTGGCTGTAATGGGAAGCAGTTTAGAAGACACTATTATTGGTCCACGATCTAATTTTATGCTGTCACGAAGGATTATAGAAAACGGCTCATTAATCAGCGAATACCCATTAAATACTCCGGCTAATGCAGGAACTTTTCCCACTCGTAACCGCCTTATGGCGGGCATAACATTAGGAACTTTAATTGTTGAAGCCGCTAGAGGAAGTGGCAGTCTAATAACCGCCAACTTGGCTCTGGATTTTAATCGCGAAGTTTTCGCCATTCCCGGATCGATTTTTTCTCCCCAAAGCGAAGGAACCAACGATTTAATAAGATCTGGAGCAAAGTTAGTCTCCGGTACTAAGGATATTTTGGAAGAATTAAAAATAGAAGAAGCAATGAAAGCAGAAAAAGTGAAAAAAACAATTCCTGCTTCAAAAGAAGAGGAAAAAATTCTAAAACATTTATCTCACGAATCTATTCACATTGACAATATAATTAAACTAGCTAAACTGGAAACTAATATAGTGATTTCAACTCTTTCTATTATGGAAATGAAAGGAATAATAAAAGATATTGGGGGGCAAAATTATATTTCATTGTAAGTTTATGAAACTCGTAATAGTCGAGTCGCCGACCAAGGCAAAAACAATTTCAAAATTTTTAGGAAAGGATTATAAAGTATTGTCTTCTTTTGGTCATGTCCGTGATCTTCCTAAAAGTAAGATGGGTATAGATACTAAAAACAATTTTGAACTAGCCTATGAAATCCCCGAAAAAGCCAAAAAGAAAGTTGCTGAACTTAAAAAAATCGTTAAAAAGTCAGATGGAGTAATATTAGCCACTGATGAAGACCGCGAAGGAGAAGCTATAGCCTGGCATTTAGTAACGGCACTTGATTTGAATAAAAAACAGATTTCCGGCGCCAAGAGAATTGTTTTTCATGAGATTACTAAAAAAGCCATCGAAAAAGCCTTGGAAAGCCCGCGAGATATAGATATTAACCTTGTTAATGCCCAACAAGCCAGAAGAGTTCTGGATCGATTAGTAGGATATGAATTATCTCCTTTTCTCTGGAAAAAAATTAAATTAGGTCTTTCTGCTGGAAGAGTACAATCAGTAGCCCTTCGTTTTATTTCTGAACGGGAGCGCGAAATAGAAAAATTTAAGTCGGAAGAATACTATACCATAAGCTCAAAGCTCAAAGCTCAAAGCTCAAAGTACGAATTTGATGCAAATCTAATTGAAAAGGATGGAGAAAAAATAGAGCAGACCGTTGCCCTTAAGCTTTTTGCCGGTGATTATAAAACAAAGAAAACAATTATCAATAATAAAAAGGCTGCTGATGCGGCAGTGAAAGATCTTAATGGCGCTGAATACAAAGTAGCCAGTGTAGTAGAAAGAGAAATTAAACGTAATCCACCCGCTCCTTTTACTACCTCTACCCTGCAACAAACAGCCATCAATGCTTTTGGATTTTCCTCTAAGCAGACAATGATGATTGCCCAGCAATTATATGAACAAGGATATATAACTTATATGAGAACCGACAGTTTTAATCTTTCTATGGAATCAATGCTTTCAGCTAAAAAAGTTATCGAAAACAAATTCGGAAAAGAATATGCCCTGGACAATCCCCGCTTTTATAAGAAAAAATCTAAAGGCGCCCAAGAGGCCCATGAAGCTATCCGCCCCTCCTCTCCGGAAAAAACTCTGGAAGAACTTCAAGGCTCATTAGATCCCAAACAATCAAAACTGTACAGGCTTATCTGGAATAGGATGATAGCCTGCCAAATGCAACCAGCTACATTAAATTCAGTTAAAGTTGACATAACTGCTTCGGTTGATGGAAACCAGCCAAAGGCTGGTCAGCCTCTGGCTGAGAATAAGTACCTACTGAGAGCCAATGGATCCACTATTAAGTTTGACGGGTTTTTAAAAGTTTATGGAGACAAAATGCCAGTCTCTGAAAATATTCTGCCCCCAATGAAAGTGGGTGATGTTTTAGACTTATCAGAAATTATACCGGAACAGAAAAACACTACTCCCCCGCCTCGCTATAATGAAGCTTCTTTAGTTAAAGTTTTAGAAGAAAATGGAATCGGCCGACCTTCAACTTACGCGCCAACTATTTCCACAATTATTGATAGAAAATATATAGAGAAAAATGAAGAGCGAAAGCTCCGGCCAATGGAAATAGGACTTGTGGTTAACGATTTACTAGTTGAACATTTTCCGGAAATAGTAGAAATAAAATTCACTGCCCATATGGAAGAAGAACTGGATGAAGTTGCCGAAGGAAAATTAGAATGGGTTCCTGTTGTTAAAAAATTCTACGAACCTTTTCATAAACATTTAGAAGAAAAAACTAAAAAGGTTAAGAAGGAAGACGTATTGGAAAAACTAGACCGTCCGTGCCCAGATTGCGGAGGAGATTTAATTGTAAAGTTTGGAAGATTCGGAAAATTTATCGCTTGTATAAATTATCCTAATTGTAAATATACGGAAAAAACAGAAGAAGAGAAAAAGGTTGATGATGAAAATTCAGGAGAAATTTGCGACAAGTGTGGAGCTCCAATGGTAGTCAAGCGCGGAAAGTATGGAGCCTTTCTGGGTTGTTCTAAGTATCCTGATTGCAAGGGTATTAAATCAATTGAAAACAAAACTGGTGTTAAGTGCCCGAATTGCGGAAAAGGAGAGATTATAGAGCGTAAATCAAAAAAAGGAAGGACTTTTTATGGCTGCAATAATTACCCTAAGTGTAAAACCGCTTTTTGGAGTAAACCCACTGGCGAAAAATGTCCTGACTGCGATTCACTATTAGTATTCGCTGCCCAAGGAAAATCGAGATGCTCCAGCAAGGAATGCGGAGCAACTAAAAAATAATTATATTTGTGCGAAGTCCCAAAATTTGCCTTAAAGCTTGTCTTTGAATCTCCAAAAAAGCCGAGCTTTAGAATTTAGGCAAATTTTTCCTCGATGCCGAACATTGAGGAGCACGCAGATAAATTTGAGAAATAAAAAACCACCAAAATCAAACGGTGGTTTTTTAATAAAATCCTAACTAGAAAATAACTACAATAACTATGATAATGTTTATAACTACTAGAGTTAGATGAAGAATGCAAGGTTCTTTATTTTACTATTACTTTTTTATTAGCACTGCCCTAATTGGAGATCCGTCAAGTCCGGTAAATTTAAGTGGTAATCCTACAAATGTATACTTTCCGGGTTTTACTTTGGATAGATCTATACTTTCAACAATCACAATCTTATTTTTTAACAACACATCGTGAGCCCTGGTATCAGAGGATCCTTTTTGTTTGACTGTTAAATAATCAATTCCAAACAAGGATATTTTTCGTTTTGCCAGATATTCGGCAGCGTCACCATCAAGATAAATATAGTTGTTGCGAAATTTTTTAAACCCTTTGAAGGAATTATTTGTTTTTACCAAAATTCTTTCACCTTTTTTAATCTTTTCTTTTCTGAAATCAACTATCCTTATTGATTCTTTTACATGGGTCATATCGAGCACTCGGCAATTGCCTATCATTTTTTTCAAATCAATTTTATCTACCCCTGGCGCATTTTTAAAAACGTGACTAGGAGCATCTAAATGAGTCCCAGTATGTGAACCAAATGTAATTTCGCTGTGTGTGGAAGTTTTACCCTTATGTTTTTTAATAGAAATTTTTAGATCGCCAGGATATACTATTGTTTTTTTACTTAGAGGTAATGAAATATCAATTATCTTCATCCCGGTAGTAGAATTTCGAATGGGCTCTGCCCAATTGAGATTCTCCAAATTATAATTATACTAGTTAATTTATAATACCCTGCTAGTAAATTTCATTTTTTAGTAGATATTTCGAAATTTCACTACCGGGCATAATTTACATATTATTCCCCTTTTTTAACATCATGTTGGCCGAATTGCCCGCGAAGGGCTGAAACGATCTGGCCAGTGTAACTAGGGTCGTCTTGCGAATCATCCCTGAATTTAAGTGCTCCTTCAATAATAGGAACTGGAATTCCTAGTTTCTTAGCAGTTTCAACTGTCCACTTTCCCTCTCCTGTATGCTTCACAGATCCGGAAATTTCATTTAACTCTTCTCCGTACTGTTCGAAAGCACTTTTTAACCATCCAACCAGTCGAGATTCGATGACGCTTCTGTGATTATAGACTCGGGCTACTTCTTTTAAGTCTGGGTTGAAATCTGATTTTTTCATAATGGCAAATCCTTCAGCAATAGCCTGCATCATTCCATATTCGATTCCATTGTGAACCATTTTCACAAAATGTCCGGCCCCAGCTTTGCCCATATAGCCGTAAGCGTCCGGCGCAGACAGATCTCTAAATAAGTTTTTAAATTTATCAAAAATTTCTTTCCTGCCTCCCACCATAATGCAAGCCCCATTTCTGGCACCGCCCGGACCACCGCTAGTCCCGGCATCCAAAAAATTAATTCCTTTCTCTTCAATTTCTTTTGCTCTTCTCACTGAATCTTTAAATGGGGAATTGCCACCATCAATAACAGTGTCTCCTTTTTCTAATAGAGGTAGCAGTTCGTCTAAAACTGCATCTACTGCCTGGTGAGAAACCATAAGCCAAATAAGCCGTGGGGCTACCAGAGACGAAACTAAATCCTTCAGCGAATAGGCTGGCATGGCTCCTTTTTTAGCAATTTCATCTACCGGCTCTTTGCTTCTATTATGAGCAACTACTTCATAGTCTTTCTCAAGAAGATGCTCTGCCATATTAAAACCCATTTTTCCTAAACCCACATATCCTATTTTCATATATATTATTTTAATTATTATAAGCCAATGCCTGGTCCCTTACTTCCTTTTTTATATTCATAAAGTTTTAAATGATTCCAATTATTTATAATCGGAGTAATAAACTTCCAGGCCGCTCCTACCTCTTTGGTGTCAGTAAAAAGGGTTTGATCTCCTTTCATACAATCAAGCAATATCTTTTTATATGCATCGTGCTCGGTAATGGTGCCTTCTTCATAATTAAAGGAGAAATCTTTGTGTTCAATGTCAGTATTCAATCCGGGATTCTTTGCCCAGAAACGAATTTTTATTCCCTCCGCAGGCTTTATTTTAAAACTTATTAAATTCCTATGCTCATGCTCTTTGTGAGAGGCAGCACAAAAACAGGGAATAATTTTTTTAAAATAGATATTTATTTCCGTTTTGGTCTCATTAAGCGCCTTTCCGCTTTCAAGATAAAAGGGAACACCTTTCCACCTTCTATGGCCTATGTAAACTTTCATCTTAAAATAGGTTTCTGTTTTTGAGTTTTTATGCACTCCCTTGGAATTTTTATATCCAACATATTGCCCCCGAACTACTCGTTCCTTCAGCGCTTCTTTCTTTATTGGCTCAATGCTTTTAATTATTTCGTCTCTTTTCTTCCTTATAAGATCGGCTTTCATTTCCCATGGATTACCCATAGCAATCAAGGCTAGCATCTGAAGCATATGATTTTGGCCCACATCTCTGAGGGCTCCTACATTATCATAAAAATCTCCTCTTTTCCTTATATCAAAGTCTTCTAAGAATTTTATTTCAACCTTTTCAATATATTTACTATTCCAGATAGGCTCAAAAATTAAATTAGAAAATCTAAAAGACAAAATGTTTTGGACTGTCTCTTTGGCTAAATAATGGTCGATTCGAAAAATTTGCTCTTCTTTAAAAAGTTTTCCCAACTTTTTGTCTAGTTTTTGAGCAGTCTTAACATCCTTTCCAAAAGGCTTTTCTACTAAAACTCTCGTCCACCCTGCTTCATCGCTACAGGGCTTGGCCAACATTGAATCATGCAGATTTTGAAATATGACGTCATAGAAAATTGGAGGAACAGCTAAGTAAAAAAGTTTATTTGAACACTGTCCAAAGCCGTCGTCGATCGTTCGTAACTGGTCACTAATTTTTCTATAAGTTTTAATATCATTAAAAAATCCTTGCTGATAAGAAGTGCGGTCAAGAAACTTCTTGGCCTTATGACTACTATGTTTCCTGCTTTTGCTTATTATGTTTTTTATAAACTGTTCGAATTCTTCTTCTTTCATATTTCTTCTAGAAAAACCAACAATTTTAAACTTATCTGGCAAATAACCATCCGTGAATAAATCAAACAAAGCAGGAATAATTTCCCGCTGACTTAAGTCTCCGGTAACACCGAGAATTACAAATATAGTAGGCACATTTACCTTATTATTATTTACCATGCTGTTTAATTTTAGCAAGTGTTGCAATAGATTTTAGAGTCTAAAATTGTATTTTTATCATCAGTTTCTGAAATCAGATTATTTATGACTTTCTGTAATTTAGAAGATACATTCTGATATTCAATCTTTCTTAAATTAGGAACTATAAATGGCGCTACTATGAACGCCAAAAAAGGATATATTATTAAAACCGCCACCGCCATTATCAACAATATATATAACTATCATAAAATCATAATCTTAAAGTCTTCAGCAATATCAATTATACTACTATCTCCATTTATTGCTATATTCCTAATATATCAGAAATTTCCTTTTGATTAAACCCTGCTAGCACATAATCCTTTCCGCTCTTATTAATAACAATGACTGGCACCCCCATTTGTCCTGACTTCTTAATCATCAAATCAGCAGCATCTTGGTTAGCTGCCACATCAATATCTTCATATTTGATATTATGACCCTTGAAATACTCTTTTGCCATTTTGCAATACTGACAAGTTGGCGTTGAATAAATTGTTATTTCTGTCATAATTTTGTAAGCTCTATTACCACAATTTATGATAACAAAGCAAAAAAATAAATAATTATTGACTATATTAAAAATACAACGCTCTGTGCTTTATATTTCAATATCTTGTTCGATTCAGAACTTGACCCCGCACTAAGTTTTCACTGGATTTTTTTAAGTTAACGCTTTTGGCGCTAGTGAAAAGTTAGTGCAAGGCTTGATACTTCTTCTCTTGTCTTTTATACTAAAAAAGTCTATCATTAAAACCTTATGATTACCATAGAAGACATTTTTAAATCCTTTAGGCTACCCTTAACGGAAGCTCGAAAAAAACTTATAATCAATGCTTATGAGTTTTCTGACGATGCTCACAAAGGACAAAAAAGGAAATCTGGCGAAGATTATATTCAACATTCGTTAGCAACAGCCAAAACATTAGCTGACATAGGGATGGGATCCAAGACTATAGCTGCCGGTCTTCTTCATGATGTTCCGGAAGACACGTCGGTAACATTGGACGAAGTGGAAAAAAAATTTGGCATGGAAATAGCCAGCTTGGTAAATGGAATTACTAAGTTGGGAAAAATAAAATTGCGGGAGTCAAAGGAAGAATACTTTCTAGAAAATTTAAGAAAAATGTTCCTGGCAATGGCAGCTGATATCCGCGTAGTCATCGTAAAATTAGCCGATCGCCTCCATAATATGCGCACTTTAGAACATTTGCCTCCGGAAAAACAAAAACGAATTGCCCAGGAAACAATGGAAATATATGCCCCTATAGCTAACCGGCTGGGAATAGGGGAAATCAAAGGACAA
>BDTH01000059.1 GCA_002923195.1 bacterium BMS3Abin15 | reverse complement strand
ATTGGAGAAGATATAAAAAAATTTCTTATAAACTTATTCTACAGTAGTTATCGATCGACGATTAGTGTAGAATATCAAGACTTCACTTCTTTAGGAGAGGGATAGAGGAAGTATAAAAATACGTATTATAATACATATTTAACTCCTGCACGCGATTTTTCCCTATGGAACTACTCGCGCGAACAGTGGGGTGAGAATTCAAGGATTAAATCAGGGATTCTTTCTAGCCAGAAGATATAAAAATCCATCCCTCCACTTCGCGGAACAATCCCTTTTTAAAAGGGAGATAATTTATTTTCGTTTCCCATGAAACTTTTTATGCACCTCTTTTAGTTGCTGGTTGGTAACGTGGGTATAAATTTGAGTAGTAGTAATAGAAGAATGTCCCAGCATAGCTTGGACGCTTCTGATGTCGGCGCCACCGGCCAGTAAGTCTGTAGCAAAACTATGTCTTAGGGTGTGAGGGTGAACATCTTTCACAATCCCGGCCTTGGTGGCGTAATTTTTAACAATTCTTTGAATACTGCGGGGAGTAATACGTAAGCTGGATTGAGAATTTTCAAAGCTCGGCTTTTTTTTAGCCCTAAAGCCGAGCTTTTTATTATCAATCCGGGCAAAAAGCGCCGGGTCAATATCTGTTCTTTTGTCCAAATATTTCTCTAAGGCATTTCTAGCCGTGTCGGAAACAAAAACTATTCTAATTTTTCCTCCCTTGCCTCTGACACTGAACTCCTGCTTTTTAAGATTAATCTGATCACGGTTGATATTGACCAATTCCGAAACTCGAAGGCCGGCCGAGAAGAGAAGCTCCAGGATAGCTCTGTCACGGAGAGATTTTAAGTCTCCGCCCGAGGCGCTGTTTAGAAATCGATCTAATTCCTCTGGCTCCAGGAACTCTACTATCTGGCTTGGATTTTTTCCCACCTCTATCTTTTCGGCCGACAGAGTCTTGATGTCCTGCTTGGATAAATATTTCAGAAAATTTCTCAGGGCAATTACGTGGTAGTTCTGGGTTATTTTTTTTAATCCCTTTCCGTTATTATTTTGAAAGCGATTGAGGTGTAACCGATATTTTCTTACCAGCTCATAGGTAATATCTTTGGGGGACTTGGCCCCAGCCCAATTAAAAAATCTTTTGAGATAGTGGCTATAGTTCTCAATAGTTTTTTGAGAACGATTGCGTTCAATCTCCAAATATTCCAAAAAGTCAGCTAATAATTTATTTAAGTCCATAAGCGCTTCGCTAAACCCTCCCTTGTTTCACAAGGTCACACCAAAATTTGGTGTGAGGGTAAAATTAAATATCAAACATTAAATATCAAAAATAGGGAGTTCCGCAAGGGCGGAACGATTTTTTAATAATCATAATCCCGCTACAGCGGGAGAATACCTAAGTTTTTACTTTTGATTTTTTATATTTTATTTTTCTATGTCGCACAACCTTATTATGGTTTTTATTCTACCTTACCTGAAGCCAAAAGCAAGGAAAAGTTGTTTCATTGATTGTTCCCTTTGTTAAGCTATTTATTGCCATCGTGTTGACAAATTCACGGTGTCATATATACTACTTCTCAGTTAAAAATTAGGGTTTTGGTTCAGGGACCGATTATTACAATCTCACATCAAAGTCGCGCTTCCAGATCAAAACCAAAAGAAAGACTAAATTTATTAGTAAACAAATATTGTCAGCTTATCTATCTAAACTGAAACGAATAAACCTAAAGGACCTTCATACCAAGGCCCACACGCATCAAAAAAATATAACAGACTTTATTAAAGAGCGCAGGACTGTTAAATTACTCCACCTTTTAAGAAGCTATTCTGCTCTGGTGGTGGTAATTTCCAGCGCCGTGTTGGTTTCTGCTACCAATATGGCAGCTGGCCAAGAGTCAAGCGGTTTTTTATTTGGCTACTGGCAGGATGATGCTGAGCGAAGTCCTCAAGAGAACAAAGTCAGCGGCCAGATAAGCAGGAGAAATGATTTAACTTTTGTTCCTTTAGCGCAGGCTAGTACGGCGGTGGACATTGATTTTGAAGAGGAAGATTCTGACAGCCAGGACTTAGTTAAAAGCCAGGCTATGGTAATGGCTGGCAACGCGGTTCTTAAGGATCCTCAGGAAGGCGAGGGAGTTAAAATTTATACAGTAAAGTCCGGCGATACTATTAGTTCTATTGCTACCCGCCACAATGTTACGTCAAATACTATTCTTTGGGCGAACGATATTGATGATATCGATTCTATTATGCCGGGCGACAAAATATTTATCCTTCCTGTTGCCGGAGTCAAATATATTGTTCGAAGCGGAGATAATCTGGATTACATCGCCAAGAAATATAAATCGGAAAAGGATAAAATAATTGCCTTTAATGATCTTCCGGCCAATGGAGAAATTGAAGCCGGACAGGAAATAATTATTCCCGGCGGGCAAAAGGAAATTCCTCGTCCAACTGCGACTGATGCATCCGGGTTAGCACGGAGGCAATATTCTACTCCTTCTGGAGGAGCGCCATCTATTTCTGGATGGAAAAAACTGGAAGGCAAAGCCGGAAAAGGACACAGTTTTCCTTACGGATACTGCACTTGGTATGTGGCTCAAAAAAGATACGTTCCTTGGGGAGGAAATGCCGGTACTTGGCTGTATAACGCTAAATCCAGAGGCTATAAAACAGGAAAAACTCCCAAAAAGGGTGCTATTATTGTAACTACCGAGTCCTGGTGGGGACATGTTGCTATTGTTGAAAAGGTTGGTAAAGGAACAATTACTGTTTCAGAGATGAACTATGTGGGCTGGGGAAAAGTCAATCGAAGAACCCTTTCTTCTAAGAGCCGCGCGATTAAAGGATACATATACTAGAATTTCTAAATCCTAATTTCTAATTCCTAAACAAATCCCAAATCCCAAATTCCAAGTATCAAAAAAACAGGCCGTTTGGTCTGTTTTTAATTATTTATTTATCGGAGCATACAGAATAGTCGCCCGCATATAGAAAATGGCAAGATTTATACTCAAAAGGTATGCATCTATAT
>BDTH01000058.1 GCA_002923195.1 bacterium BMS3Abin15 | reverse complement strand
GGCGCAGAACGGGACGGTGGAAAGAAGCCATAGCAGTGATCAGCAGAGATTATATGGTAAAGAAAAGGTTTCCAGTGTTGAAGTTTTGAAATACCGTGTTAGATTATGGAATATGTATTACAATGATTTAAGGCACTGCGGATTGAATGGAAAATCACCTAATCAATTTTTAAAGGAGTATCAATTAACTAAACATAGAAACCGACAAATGTCCGTGTACTGAACATATTAGAAATAAAAAGCAGGTATTATGTTAACTACCTGCTGTTAATGAGTTCACTTTTATTGGGGAGGCATCGAGCGAAATCCTTGTTTTGGATTAAATGGCTCTATAAAACACTCGACAAGAGCTTTTGGGAAAAAAGCTTTTGTTTTTTCCACCAGCATCTTAGCAATATGACTTCTTATATCCTCAGTCCTTTCTGGCTTATCAAAGAATCCTTTGACGAATATAATAATTTCTTCGCCCAGACCCTCCTGTATCCTGTCTCTCGGAAAAAAAGCGGAGACCTCACCAACTCCTATTCTTAATTCTCCTTGAACGGCCCCACAAAGATTAGAAAGTAATTTTTTGAGTTTTTCTTCAGAAAAATCATCCGGTACACCGTAAGTAATTATAACTGGCATAATAACCCTCCTTTTTATTTTATTTTTTAATTTACTAATTTAACAGACTAGCCTAACACACAAAAATCTCTGTGTCAAGTATAGTTTTAAAAAATAAAGAGGCGGCCGGTTTCGGTCGCCTCATAGAAGATATATTTTTTGCAATTTTAAAGGGGTTTCTTATTAAGAAACCCCTTTTTGTTTACATTGACGATTTGACGGTGTCCAGCAGAACAGTTATGTCCAGAGGTTTTGTTAGTCCCGCTGCAGCGTTCATTTCCATGGCCCTTTCAACAGCTTCTTCGTCGGATGACATCATAACGAATGGAATGCCCAAGTCATTGTCTTGAATATGTTTCAGGAGATCAAGTCCTCCAATCCCAGGCATTTTACTGTCGGACAAAATCAAGTCAGGTTTAAGCCCGTCTGTTAAAATTTTGATTGCGTCAGCGCCATTACGGGCTGTACAAGTTTCGAAACCCCCATGTTGCAACATTATGGTTACTGCCTCTAACACACCCGGTGTGTCATCAACTACCAGAATCAATTTTGACATAATAGCCTCCTTATTTGTTTTGTAATATTAAATTGTTAAGTTGATAAGGAAATATAGCATAAGATTGCACTTTTGTCAATCTAAGCAATTAAAAAAACAGGGAAGTAGTTGTACTCCCCCGTCCTTTGTGTGTTTTTAGAAATTGTCCGGTTACTGATTGATAATTATCATTCGTAGAAGCCGTACCATCGAAGAGGGTTATTTGCCATATCCCGAATAACCATCAACACCATCCAGATGCCAGTAATAGTATCTGTAATATTTTTAATCCAGCCCTTAAATCTTTTCATAAAAAAACCTCCTTAATTTTATAAGAACTATTTTCTTATCTTCACTCCCAAATCTTTTTCAAGGTTAGAGGTAATTTTTTTCATTAACTTGTCTACTTCCTCGCTTTGAAGTGTTCGATCGTCAGCGCCGAAAATTATATGGAAAGCATAACTGGAGGTATTATTTTCAAAGTCATAAATATCAAATAAGTCCACATCTAAGACCAGGTTCCCGCCAAATGCTTGCAGATTTGCTAGAATGTCATCCACTCGCACATTTTCATTGGCAATCATTGAAATATCCCTTTCAATTGTCGGGTATTTGCTAATTGGCTTGTATTCCATTTCACTTTCCGAAACTTCTTTCAATTTCGTCATATCAATTTCAAACATCGCTACTCGTTGGTGAATATCAAGCTCAGTTAATATCAAGGGATTTATTTCTCCTACATATCCAATTTCTTTTCCACCTCTCTTAATTTTTATTTCTGCGCTTCGTCCCTGATGCCAAAGTGTAATAAACCCCCGCACCAAAGTTTTACTCCCATTACCCTTTGGTGTGGGGGTAAATGTATCTACCGGACTGGCATTAAAATCGTCATAATAATGATCTGATATTCCTAGTTTTTGTAATGACGCATCAATATATCCTTTGGCTGTGTAAAATTCAGTAGCTTTCTTACTTTTCTTTGTTTTTATAACTACCGCACCGACGAGAATGTTTTTTTCTTCCGGCAGGACGCTCTTATTGGGCCAGTAAACTTTTCCTATTTCAAAAATATTAAATTCGTCAAAGTTTTTTAGATTCTCTCTTACATTTTTTAAAATGTTGGGAATCAAGCTAATGCGTAGCCATTCCTGGTCGGGATTCATCGGATTTTCCAATTCTAGGTGTTTAATACTTCCCAACTGGGCCAATCC
Organism: bacterium BMS3Abin15; assembly: GCA_002923195.1. Classification (GTDB taxonomy): domain Bacteria; phylum Patescibacteriota; class Minisyncoccia; order Moranbacterales; family 2-12-FULL-40-10; genus BMS3ABIN15. The sequence continues at coordinate 8,003 of BDTH01000058.1, read as the reverse complement.
GGCATCGCGAGCGCTGTAAAAAGAATAGTTATAAACCTCAGAAAAACCGTTTCCGGCCAGAATATTTTTAACTTCTCGCTCGAATAATCTGTTTTCATTAACATTGGCTGGCTTCACATGGGCTACTGGCATTTGAGAACTGATATTTTCGTATCCATAAATCCTTCCAATCTCTTCTATTAAATCTTCCTGTGTTTTCAGATCTATTCTGAATGTGGGAATTTCTATGGTTACGACCCCTCCTTTCTTCCTCCCCTTACTAAGGGGAGGATAGAGGTGGGGTGTGGTTTTTAATTCTAAAGAATTTAAGATTTTTATTACCTCTTTTGACGGGATGTTTTCTCCCAGTAATTTATTAACGTAATTTAAGTCTAAGCTTATTTTCCAAGGCGAAACCTTATTGGGATAATTATCCACTACGTCAATCACTTTTCCGCCTAGAAGTTCAATCAATCGTGCCATAGCGATTTCAGTTAGATTAGGGTCAATTTCTTTTTCAAACCTGTCTGAGGAATCGGTTTTTAATCCCAACCGGGTCCTTGATTTTCTAATATTAGTAGCGTTAAAATTAGCAGATTCTAAAATAATTGTTTTAGTGTTGTTGGTTATTCCGGCATCTTCTCCTCCTTTGATTCCAGCAATGGCTAAAGCTTTGCTACTGTCGGCAATTACCAAATCATTTTTAGATAATTCTTTTTCGTCTCCATCTAGGAGTTTGATTTTTTCCTTACTCTTGGCTCGGCGGACCGCTATGGTTGTTAGTTTTTGGTTGTTAGTTGTTAGTTTATCTACATCGAAAGCGTGCATTGGTTGTCCCAACTCTAGCATTACATAATTGGTAGCGTCAACGATATTATTTATTGAATTAATTCCATAAACCTCAAATAAATCTTTCATCCATTGAGGAGAGTCTTTAATTTCAACATTTTCTATCATAACTCCAATGTAGCGAGAGCATAAGTCATTGTCTTTTATTTCAACTTTTAGCTGACCAGATTTTTTAGAAACCAGTTTTGGAAAATCATATTTTAATTTCTTTCCTTCTAGTGCCGCTATTTCCCTGGCCATTCCCACATGACTCAATGCGTCGTGTCCCCTATTAGCCAAAACATCGATATCAATAAATGTGTCTTTTTTTATTTTTTCAATTCCTTCTACTTCAAAGGCGCTCATTGTTAAGAGGTCCGCCAGTTGCTGGGGAGATTTTGTTGTGCCTGATATTTTTTTCAACCAATCGTATGAGTATTTCATTTAAAATTGTTTTATAAACCTTAAGTCTCCGCTTTGGAATAATCTAATGTCATCAATCTTGTGTTTCATCATCGCTAGTCGAGTTATTCCAATATCAAAGGCGAATCCCTGGTATTTATTGCGGGGATATCCTGCGGAAACGAAAACATGCTGATTAATCATGCCTCCTGGAATAATTTCTATCCATCCCGTGCCGCTGCAAACAGAACAACCTTTTCCCTTGCAGATTAAACACTGGAAATCTATTTCAAAACTAGGCTCGGTAAATGGAAAAAAGCTGGGACGCATTCTTGTTTTTATATCTTTTCCAAAAAACCTTTTTAAAAACTCATCTATTATTGAATAATAATTAGAAGCTGATACGTCCTCACCAGCCATCATTCCATCCATCTGATAAAAAGTATGTTCATGGGATACATCAGTGGCTTCATTTCTAAAAACCCTTCCCGGCATTATAACCCTAAAGGGAGGATTATTTTTTTCCATATATCTTACCTGGGTAGCGCTAACATGTGTTCTTAAAAGAATATCTTCCTTATTTTTAATTCTAAAAGTGTCCATCATGTCTCTGGAAGGATGGTCCTTGGGAATATTTAGTGAATCAAAGTTATAAAAATCAGTCTCTATTTCTAATCCCTCAGCAATCTCAAAACCCATTAAAGCAAATATGTCCTCGACTTCGTTTTGAGTTTGAGTAATTAAATGGAGATGTCCGCGTTTAATTTTATTTCCCGGAACGGTAACATCAATCTTTTCCGCTTCGTGGTCAAAACTCTTGGTTTTTATTTCTCTGGCAGCCTTTTCAAATATTTTTACAATTTCACTCTTTGCCACGTTGGCTAATTTTCCAATATTCCTTCTGTCTTCTATAGAGAGATTTTTGAGATCCTTCATGATTTTATTAAAATCGCTCTTTCTGCCGATTGACCTGGCCTTTAAATCTGAAAGCTCCTTCGAGTTTTTCACCCGCTCTATGCTTTTAACTATCTGATTTTTGATGTTACGTATTTTTTCTTCTAACACTTTTTTACCAGCTACTGATTATCCCGCTACAGCGGGACCCCGCCTAGGCGGTGGTTGTTTACTTCTCTATTATTTCCTTAATAGAATAATTCATTCTCCCTCTGCTTTTGTAATAATTTCTTACCGCAATATCAGCTAGTAGTCCGGAAACGAATAACTGAATTCCGACTAAGATTAAAAATAATCCGACTAATGGCCATATTTTTTCAGACAGTGATGCTCCGTAGAAAATCTTAAGGATGGCCATCCAGATCAGGATCACTGTGCCCAACAAAGAAAACAATATCCCTCCTCCTCCGAAAAGATGCAATGGCCGGTTGGCATATTTTCTCCAAAACCAAACCGCTATCATATCAGTAAGACCTTTAACCGACCTTTTCCAATTATATTTTGTTTTTCCATGGATCCTGGGATGATGGCTTACTTTCACTTCTCCCACTTTAAATCCCTGGAGTTGGAGTATGGCTGGAATAAAGCGGTGCATCTCGCCAAATAAATCAATGTCTTCAAAACAGTTTCGCTTGTACGCTTTTAGGCTGCAACCGCTGTCATGAATATTATCTTTCACTAAAACTTTGCGTAAAAGATTAGCGCCACGAGAAAATATTTTTTTCAACAGTGAATCTTTCCTCTGCCACCGCCAGCCGGAAACAATGTCATAACCCTCATTCATTTTATCCAAAAGCAATGAGATGTCGGCTGGATCATTTTGCAGGTCTCCATCCATCGTAACTACAATTTCTCCCCTAGCTTGTTTGATGCCAACATCAAAGGCGGCGGTCTGCCCGAAGTTTTTTCTGAATTTAATTAATTTAAGCGGTGTCAAATCCCCTGTTTCCCTAACTGTGTTATCACTTGATCCGTCATCTACAAAAATAATCTCAAAACTCCTGCCAATTTTCTGGCAGGCCTCAGCTATTCGTTTATGAAGTTCTTTCACATTTCCCTCTTCGTTATAAAGGGGAACAACTACTGATAAATATAGATTATCATCCATAGTGTAGATTTTAGCTTATAATCTTACAATTAGCAATAAAAATTACTCAGAAGTCACTTGGAAGCTAAGCTTCCAAGTAGAACTACTCCAATAAAAACTTTTCTGTCTCTTTTCTTTTTTGAATACCTTTTAAAAATTTTTCAGCAAAAGCTTTATATTCCAAATTGTCATTAAATTGTCCTAGTATTATTTCTTTCTTACAAAAATTACTGGCATTTTTTTTGATATATTCTCCCCAACTTGACTTGGAAGCTAAGCTTCCAAGTTGATGAATCTTGTTGTTTAAATTCACATATACACTTACGTGCAATAACTGCTCATTTGATTCCACGTGAACAGCCTTAAAAGATCCTTGAAATAATGAACCACTGCGATTATATTTCTTGTTAAAATATTTCGTATAACCAGTTCCTATTTTATGCATAAATTTTTCTATGCCATTATCAGCGACTTGCTTTACAATAAAATGATAATGATTTGGATTAAGGCAGTAGCAGATAAACTCAACTAATTCACTTTCTTTGTTTTTTTTAATTTGATTATTGACTGTTTTGTTTTTACGAAATGAATTCTCAAAAATACTTCCTATTGGATTGGGTACATTAAACTCATCCATGCTTTGAAAAAATCTTAAAAAATCATCTTCGCTTAAAAAAACCTCCCGTTTATCTACGCCACGATTAAAGATATGATAGTACTCGTTGTTAGCAAATTTAATTTTTCTCATAACAATACTATACCACTTGGAAGCTTAGCTTCCAAGTGGTATTTGGGTGGATAACTACTAAGAAAATTTTATATATTCAAGGTCTTTCATTAGCTGATTGGCTGTTTCTGGATCAATACCCTTTCCAGATCTTTTCTGAATGTGTTTTATAAGTTTATCAATTTTACGGTTAATATGTTTTTGAAAAGCTTTTACTATTCTTTTTTTGGCTTTATCTTTTATTTTCTCGTTCTCCTCTATTTTTTCCAGCCTATTAAAATAACGCTGGATTCTTTTCAGCTTATTCAATAAATGCTTCTTCTCTTTTTTGGTTATCAAGTCAGAGTCATAATTCTACGGCCGTATTTTAATGTTACATTATTTATCCTGTTTTTTCCTTGATCAATAAAATCCCCTTCGCTAACAGCCAGCCGATAAAAACTAAACCAATACCGATAATTAATTCCTCAAAAGCTCCTAAAAGTAGCATGAAGATTAAAAACGGCAAAGTATAGGATAGCCAATATTTCTTTTTCTTTTCCAGGGCGAATAACCATGAAAACAAGGAGCCAAAAAATAAGAAAGAGAATATAAATCCTGCAAAATATTCTGGATGACTTGGACCCCAAAAACCAGTAGATGCTGGCCCCAAATATCTTTCATATAAACTCCCGAGCCATGGAGTAAAAATAATAGCCGCAAAACTCACTCCCAAAAATAATAAAAATTGTTTTTTTCTACTCATAAATTTATAGATTATTTCTTAAGTAATTAATATCACTCATTATTATATCATAACCTTGCTCGCTTATTCCATCTTTTATTTTTATTCTGTTTAATATTCTTTCCAACGAGCCCAAGCGCTTGTTTATTGTTCTTTGTCTTTGTTCACTGACTTTTTCCAATTTTTGATTAAGCCGCTTTAAAATCTTTTCTTTTTTCTTGGGATTGATTTTTGGATTATTTTCTATTTTCCGGATTAATTTTTCTATTCTTTCTGTTTTTCTGTCAAAATGTTTTAATTTTCGCTCTAAATGTTTTAGCTGGCGGATTAATAATTTTTTGTCGGATGTTTTTGTTATCCAGCCCTTTTCATAAATCGTTTCTATATCGGCAATCGTACTGTCAATACTAACAACAACGGCTTCCGGCTCTAAATCACTAATCGGCTCTTCCTTCTCGCTGTCATAAACTAAATTAAATCGCTGGTTTTGTCCGATTTGAATATTGCCGGTAAAATCCCTGTCAATGTCTTGTTCATCGTCAATAAAACTCGCGCTCAAGGTGTATTCCCCGTCTCCCGTACCTTCCAGTTCTATTTTATATTCTCCATCCATTGGCTCCGGAATAACCGCGAATTCTATGTCGCCGTCAAAACCGGAATAAAACGCTCCGGGAATTTCATTAACCGCTTCTCCGCCCGCAAAGTCCTTGCCGACTCTTTTTCCGTCAGGCACAATTACCATGAAATCGGCAGGTGAAAAAATCCGTACTAATAAAAACTTCTTAAAAATATTCATTCTTACTTCTTCGGTTGGCTCAATTCCAGTTAGCTCTTCAATAACTTCCTTTTGCGCGTCTGTCACTATGTCATTATGGCTGCTTTCTATAATCACATTATCTAATCCCGTAAAGTCAATATTGCTTCTCTCCGGCACGGTTTCATCGCCTGCTCCGTACTCTAGGCCATGATCAGTAAACGGCGTGTTGTAATTTTCCGGTTTTCCGTATTCCCATTTTAGATTAAGTGGAATCCAATTGTCCACTACCCGCAGATTATTAATCGTGCTATCGGTTCCGGCATCGGCTATAATATTAACCATACTTACATTGTCTAAATTTTCCAGCTGATTAGAATTGTTAAGGAGTTCTAAAAACGTGTTAGTCGGATAATTATTAGGATAAATCCTTAGTTCCATTGTGTCCGCGTCCCGCAAATAATCGTAAATCGGAAGGAGTTCTTGGACTGATTGCATCGGCAGGCCTCTGACATAATTATATATGTCAGTATAGCCATTTTTTATGGCTTCAAGAGTAAAAATTCTCTGCCTGAACTTATCTAACGCTTTCGGGCCAAGATCTCCGCCTTCCCAAGTTAAATAAGTCTTAGTTGAACCAAGATGCGGAGTGGCTAAAAAAACCAACTGATCAATATCATTTTGATAATCTTCCCCCTCTGCATAGCTTCTGGCGACAAGCCCTCCCATTGAATGCGCAACGACATCAACTTTCGGCCAGTTAGCAATTTGTTTGATATCTTGAATTTTTTCTTCTAATAATTGCGCGTTTTGAATATTGCTGTCCCGCCATTGGTAAGGAAAAGTGAATAAATTGCTTTCTGGAACATATCCGCTGCTGATAAATTGGCCATAAAGATTATCGTAGGTGTGGAAAATCGGATCTATTTGCAATTTTCCGCCTTTCTCCCATGACCCTAAAATCCCCGGCACAATGATTACCGGGTCGCGGAAGTTTTCTTCCGCTGTCCAATTGGAATAATTAACGGCTCCTTGTATTTTCATATCATCAGGGCCGTTGGAGCTTCCCCACCAATTATATTGGAAGTCTGGAGAACCGCCTGCTTGATTTATGACATCAAAATACTTGCTGTTAGAAATTTTAGACCGATTTACTTTTATTTGAGACAGGCCGGCGTCTCCACTAATCATGACTCCTACTTCATTGTCATGAATATTGCTTCCTTGGATTTCCAACTTTCCTGAATTATGGACATTTATTACTCCAACATACGATCCGCCGAAAGCGTAGGCTTTATTTATTATCGGCTTGTCATTTTGAATAAAGAAAAAGAAGAAGTAGCTTCCTCCTCCGCTGATATCAGCGTTTCTCATTTTTATTTCACCGCTTCCTCCAACAGTTACCGAATATCCCGAGTTTCCATTATTTCCGATAAATTTTACCGGATCTTTGACTGTCCCCCTGACGTCTAATTTTCCAGCCACCGATAATACAGCGCTTTGCCCAAAGGTTATTGTTACTCCTTTTTTAATGGTTAAAGTAGCATTCTCTGCTATATTAGTAAATCCATCCACGGTTTTGTCCGTGTCCCAAATAGTGTCAGCAATTATTTCATTGGCAACTTGAGCATTGCTAAGATGCGAGAGAATACCATCCAAATTTAGAGGGGTAAGGCAAAAGGAAAAAACCAAAGATACAACGAAAAATATTTTAGCTAATTTCATTTTTCTTTTTTGATTTTAGGTATTTGATTATTAGGAATATATTTATTAGCGGCCAGATCAATGAAGAGAAATAAAGTAAAAATTTTATATGATAAAATACAAACATCCTTGACCCTATGTTCACTAAAAATGCCAGGTTCGCCAAAACAGAAAAAACAACTACTGACTTGAATAGTTTTTTTGAAAATATATAAATGCCGATTGAAATTATTGCCGATATTACTAGCAGAAAAACTGTTATTTGCATATCGAGTATTGGATTTGTAAAAAACATACTTTTTTTTCCAACAATTTCTATGGAAATTTCACAGAAATTGTTTTTTTGTTAATTGTTAATAAAAAAATTAAAACACTTTTTTTATTTTACCATAAAAACCCGCCCAAACTTATCCACTCATAATTGTAGTAATTTTTAACAAGGACCGTCCTCGGCATTTCAACTTGGAAACTCCCACTTGGAAGCTAAGCTCCCACTTGGAAGCTTAGCTTCCAAGTGGGGTTAAATAGTATCTTCTGTTATTTCTTCAAAAGCTTGGACATCTTGGGTTTGGGAAAAGATATTGTCGAAATCTATGGGCGCGAGAACGAAAGAGATAACTAAGAATAGAATGAAAAATTTTTTAATTAGCCTCATTTTTCTTTTTTGATTTTAGGTATTTAACGGTGAGGACTATTATTAAGATTATATTTATAATTGGCCATATAAAAAAGTTTATTACAGGCATCATATACAATGAAACTCCTAAGAAGTAAAATGATGACAAGATATTCAGCAAGATAGAAATCCAAACTATTGCAATATACTTACGTTTAAAATAAAACA
>BDTH01000057.1 GCA_002923195.1 bacterium BMS3Abin15 | reverse complement strand
AAAAAGGATAAATTTTCACCACCGAGAACAGCGAGAGACACCGAAAGATTATCTCTCGCAAAGAACGCAACGGACGCAACGTGTCTTTATTCCTTTTCTTGGCGAACGTTGCGGGCGTCGCGAGAAAGATTATCTCTCGCAAAGCTCGCTAAGAACGCAACGAAAAAATAAGGCTAAAAACTTTTTCTGTTTCTTTTTTTACCTCTTGGCGGGCGTGGCGGGAGATTTTTGATTCTCGCAAAGGACATAACGAGCGCGAAGGAAGTTTTACAGACAATCTCCCACAATTACAATACAGTAATAAACATTCGGTCCCAAAAAAGCAAACCCACTGCACTTCCTCATTGTTACAGAGTTTACCTGCTCATACCCAGTCTTAGACGATGCATGGTTTTGTCTCTATATTTTTGGTCATAGATAGCTTTATTTAGAAATAAATTCTTCAATAGATATTCCCGCCTCCCTTAAAATAGCTCGCAATGTTCCCTCCGGCAAATCACCGGGATGGTTCGGAATAGTAGTATATCTGTTCGTTAATGGATTATGCCAAATTTCATGACTTCCAGCAGCATTCCTATAGAATTCAAAACCAAATGATTTTAACCGCTTGACCACTTGCCTGTATTTAAACCCTGAAAGTCTTCCCAATTAAACACCTACTATTAAAGGATACTCAAAGCTACCTTCATAAAAATTCAATTCAGGCAATTTCTTATTTTGCGCTTCAATCAACTTTTTAGCAACATCCCGCGCAATCTCAATGGTTTCTTCTATTGTTCTCCCCTGGGCAACTAACCCTTGCAAATCATCAGATGTAGCCAAATAAACATCTTCAGGCAATTTTTCAATTTTTATTTTTATTATGCTTTCCATTGTATTCATCTCCCAGATTTTTCACAGATTAATGCGGTTTTCATACTTCTCAGCCATCTACGCCTCGCTAAGGATTTGGTTGCGAATCACGTGTTGGCTCCAATCGTTTTGGGCAATAGCGCTACCAGTGAAATGATACTGAGGGCAAATTTTTCCGTTCGTTCCTCCAATTTGGAAGCAAAGGCTTTGTCTGCTATCATAAAGTGCCTATAGTGCGAAGTTTTTAATGCCTAAATTCTTTAATGAAGTACGAATAAAAATACAAAGTGAAAGTCATTGAGTATCCTAAAAATCAAAAGAATACTCTCGCGAAAAACATGCTATGGATTTTTATTTTATGATTTCATTTTCTTTGTTAATCTGCGTAATCTGTGGACTTTTTTCTTTACCACCGAGAACACCGAAAGAACAAGGAAAAAGGTTAAAGGATAAATTTTTACCACTGAGAACACCGAGAGACACCGAAAATATTATTTCTCGCAAAGAGCGCAACGGGCGCAATGTGTCTTTATTCATTTTCTTGGCGAACGTTGCGTGCGTCGCGAGAGATTTTGTTGTTTAAGTAAGGATCAGCTCCTATTTCGATCCACACAATTAGGCAAAAATCAGCCGCTTTCCTTTTGGTCGAGGAATTGGGTCGCCAAATTCTTTAGCGGTGTCGATCCATAACTGAATAGCCTCTTTTACCTGTTTTAGCGCTTCTTCGGGGGTATCCCCATGGGCCATACAACCCGGCAATTCAGGCACATCAGCAATAAAAACATTTTCTTCATCGCTCCAGAATAAAATTATTTCATATTTCGCTGACATTATTTAACCTCAAGATTATATTTTAGTACTATATTTCTTATCTGCCTAACCTGATATATTTTAGCTTTGTTATCATCTTTTTGCAAATTTATTTTTTCCTCAATCCCAGCTTTCCGAAACATATGATGGCTACCTCGTACACGCTCTGCAAAACCTAAACGGCCGAGTAATCCGCATAAATCACTGAAAGCGATATTAGCATCAGATTTCCCGTCAAGGATTCTCTGCAATAGTTTTTCATATTTACCCATATTCCATGTCCTGTCTGTGCCCAGGAACAACTCCTAATTCGTGTCATTCGTGGATGCCATTTTTGCCCACAATTCTATTTTTTATAAAGTTCCTTTCGATGCCCCATTCTCAAGACAACTATTTCATTCCCAACAATATCTTGGTATAAATAAGTCTATACATCTGATGAGCCAAACAGTTCCTTGTGCTCTGCTACTCTGCCAGCTTTATAATCTGCTCTTGCTTCTCTTATACTGTTGAGATATTCAGGTGAAGTTGATGCAAGCAGATCTTCTATAAACGCATCTCTATCCTCTTTTGTCATTTTTTTGACAGCATTTATTATTTCTTTTGTGTCAATTTCCATTTTTATTCGAGTGTCCATTTTCTGTTCCCTATTTCTTACTTATATAATTTTTGTGTAGATTTAAAACCCAAATTTATCATCTAATTTTGCTAATATTTTTACCCATTCGGTGCACTTCGGTGGTTAAATTGTTTTCTCGCAAAGAGCGCAACGGGCGCAATGTGTCTTTATTCATTTTCTTGGCGAACGTTGCGTGCGTCGCGAGAAAGACAAGGATAAAGGATAGCTACATAAGGATAAAGGAAAAAGGTTAAAGGATAAATTTTTACCACTGAGAACACCGAGAGACACCGAAAATATTATTTCTCGCAAAGAGCGCAACGGGCGCAATGTTTCTTTATTCATTTTCTTGGCGAACGTTGCGTGCGTCGCGAGAAAGACAAGGATAAAGGAAAAAGGTTAACCCTGTTAAATATTTATTTATGTCAAATCTTCATATGAAAAAATTTATATTTCCCCGTTTATTGAAAAAGTTTTGAGTTACGAGTAATTATTTAACAGGGTAAAGGATAAAACAAAAAGATAACAATTAATCAAGCAATAAAATTTTTTCAGATATCGTTTCGAAAGAACATAACGGATAGTCGTTCATCGTGAGTTATGAAAATCTGCTGCAAAATATCCCATCCTTCAGCATCCTTCTTATTTGTCGCTTTGTGGAATACGCGTTTCATTCGATCAGTTGTTTGGTGTTGCTTATTGGATGTTGGTTATTGGTTGTTGGGCAGTTGGGAATCGGAATTATCTACTTAATAGACCTCATCATGAGTGCCTAAATCGATTAAAACAATAATTTCTTCATTTGTTTCTTTATCATATTCAAATGTAAAGATAATTCGACAATCATATTCCACCCAACATGCCCACAATCCTTTAAGCTGCCCGCTTAACTTGTGTGTCTTCAATTTGGCCTGAAAAGGATCCTTTGCAAGTTCATCCACTGCAGTGAAAATAAGTTCTTTTAGCTTCTGATTGTTTTTGGTGTGTTTTTTAAAAGCGTGTTTAAAACTACTATCCCATACCAGTTTTCTCATCTATCGCCTGATAAGTCTCTTTTCAGATCTTCGATTGTTCCATATTTGGCTCTTTTTTCTTTAACAGCGTTTAGTGTGTCTTTTGCATGACGTGCAATTTCATCGCGTCTTCGTTCAATCATTCGCTTCCTAATAATTTCTATCAAGGTTTCCTGTTCATCAGGCGGTAACTTTTCAACATAATCAAGAGCACTCTGAAGGGTTGCTATTTTATCATCCTTCATAAAATTATCTCCACGACATTAATTTTTCTATTTCTATCACTTTTATAACCATAGTATGACTTTCTTTGTTTCCATTATTTCGGTGACTCCTTGTTGTCTTGTGTAGTCTGTTAAACCTATTATTTAAAAGGCAAAAAGGAAAAAAATTAATCACCGAAAACACCAAAAAAACAAGGATAAAGGATAAAGGATAAATTTTTACCACTGAGAACACCGAGAGACACCGAAAATATTATTTCTCGCAAAGAGCGCAACGGGCGCAACGTAGCAATTATTCCACTTCGAATAAACGAACTTTTATGCAATTTTCTTTTTAATTGCAATTTTTAAATTCCTGTTAATTCGTGTAATTCGTGGATGCTATCTTCAAATTGCCTAATACGCTTGTAAGGTCCATTTCCAGACCGGTTTTACAGATACTTTGTAATCTCCAATAGTAAGGTCTTCTTCCTGATCATGGGTTAAGATCAATCCTCTATTCAACTCATAACATTTCATCGCCTCAAGCAGTCCATTTATTTCTCTTTGTCTGTTAGTGTCGGTTAATTCACTGGTCACCTGAATCGTCTGGGTGATTTTTTTATTTTTCTGCACGATAAAATCGCATTCATTTTGCCCGCTGTAATAAAATATATTTACGACGCTTGTTTTTAGCACATTTAAAACATAATTTTCCAGCAGCCAGCCTTTATCTCTGGTTACTTTAGTAGATATCCTTGGGATAAAACCATTATCTGCAACATAAAATTTCTTTACATTTACTAATTGCTTTTTCAGGCTAAAATCAAATTTATGGACAATAGAAATGAAAAATGTTTCCGCTAAAAAAAGAACATATTTTTTTACAGTTGTAATGCTTCCCAAACCGACAATTTTTTTCAGGGAGTGAAAGCTGATTTTATTTGCAAAATTAGTAATTATATATTGGTACAGTTCCCGCATTTCATATAAATTTTCTATTTTGTAGCGCACGGCAATATCCTTAATAACTATATCTTCATAAATTCTGGACAGAATTTCAGGGTCTTTGTATTTCAAGAATTCAGGCATACCACCGTTTGTTAAATATTTTCCAAAAAGGTTTTTTAATTTCGCTCTCGCTTCTGTTTTATAGAGCATTTGCTTTTCAAATTGAATATTCTGAAATTTTAAATATTCATAAAAAGAAAACGGATTGACTACCAATTCAACATGCCGCCCTGTAAGTCTTGAGCCGATCTCTCTGCTTAGCAACTTTGCATTGGAACCTGTGACAAAGAATTTAAATCCGATATCATAAAACCTTCTTACAAAATTTTCAAAATTATTCACATTCTGGATTTCATCAATAAAGAATGTTTTTCGCTCTCCGTAAAGTTCAACAAGCGCTTCATATAACAAATTAAAATTTTTTGCGTTAAAATTAAACAGTCGCTCATCCTCAAAATTTATATAATAAAAATCTTTATCGCCATAATATGTTTGCATGATCTGCCGCAATAAAGTAGATTTACCGACTCTTCTTAATCCGGAAATAACAATGATATGAGGAAGCTTGATCTTTTTGCCAATGTCTGCTAATATTGTTCTTTCAACCCCGACCTCTTTATTAAGGATTGCTTCACGTTGATCAACAAGAATTTGTTTTATTTGCTCTTTACTCAGCATTTTGCTTTCTTTTTGTTCATTATAAATGAACAATATTATTGATAATTATTCACTAGGGCAAGATAAATGAAAATATAAAGTTTATACTTTTATTTTATACTGTAAGCTGATGATATTCCAGTATTTAATTCCTAAGGCAAATTCCAACAGCTCACTGTCAATTGCAAACCGACAATTGTCAGTTTCTCAGAAACCTCTTTTCTGCACCTTTTCCCAAGTAGCTGGCGTCGCAAGGAAGACAAGGATAAAGGTTAAAGGATAAAATTAAAAATACATACTAAGTTTTATAAATATTGTCATGGTGATCAAATTCGAGTAGAGTAACTATCTTTTCATTTTCATTAACTTCATATATCAACACAAAAGACCCGCCTACGTGCACTCTTTTCTTATTTTGCAAAGGTTTCTTTAACGATTTGAAGCGATAGGGATTATCAAGTATCTCTTGCACTTTTTTATCTACTAGCTCAAGCAATTCTCGGTCCTTTTTCTTGAGCCTCTTAAATTTTTTATCAAGGCTTTTCTTAATTGCAAGTTTATACACTATTTTAATCCATATCTTTCACCAAAATCCTTCACCATAATTGTTTTTTCAAGGTCAACATCTCTCATCCGTGAGATAAATTCATCGCGCAAATCAGGCTCTTCCATAAGACTTTTCTTCATCAACGCCACTTCTCGCTGTAAATCAACTACCATTTCATAAATCTTTTCAATGGTAATATCTTTTCGAGTAGGCATATATTTATCCTCCTTTTCATAGGATTGATATTGAGAACGTTTTCATATTTCTTATAACGCCGACAACTTCTGAGATGGAATTTGCCAGTTCATTAATTGTCAAATCTTTTACAGTGTTATTGCTTATGTGAATTAAAAAGTTATAAAATATAACCACCGCGAACATCGAAAAATACAAAGATAAATGTTAAAGGATAAAGGATAAATTTTTACCACCGAGAACACCGAAATACACCGAAAAATATTTTATTGTATTTTTCTTTAACCTCGGTGCATTCGGTGGTTCATTTTTTTCTCGCAAAGGACACAATAGGCGCAATGTGATTTTATTCATTTACTTGGCGAACGTGGCGGGCGTCGCGAGAAAGACAAGGATAAAGGATAACTACATAAGGATAAAGGAAAAAGGTTAACCCTGTTAAATATTTATTTATGTCATATCTTCATATGAAAAAATTTATATTCCCCCGTTTATTGAAAAAGTTTTGAGTTACGAGTAATTATTTAACAGGGTAAAGGATAAAACGAACAGATAACAAAGTATATTATTATTAACTAGTTAGACGTCTTTTCGGAAGTGAATTTTTTTCATGATACTGCCAAATATATTTTTTAATTCGGAGGATTCCTGAATAAGATCATACAATGTTTCATTATTTGAAATCCCAACTTCCTTCAATATTCTTAGCCAATAGTTGGCCTCTTTGGCTTCTCGGAAACATATACTAATTTTGTATTTGAAATCTTCTTTGCTAAATGCACCTTGAGCTTCTTCGTAATTTGCTCCAATCGATGTTGCCGCTTTTGCCAATTGATATTTTAGGACATCATTTTCTTTTGAATATTTGATTGTCTTCAAGAATTTAATGACATCTACAGAAAACCGAAATGTTCGCTTTTCAAGATCATTCTCGTATTTCTTCCCCTCTTCTTTCACTTTTTCCTTTATCCTTTATCCTTTAACCTTATATTATACAGTAAATTCATCTGTGCGAATCTGTGGTTTTTTTACCACCGAGAACACTGATAAAGAACAAGGATAAAGCAAAGATAAAAAATATTTTATCCATATTATTATAAAAACTGAGCAAAGATTTTTTTTAGTTTCACTATATCATCAAGATTATTTTGCAATATAGTATAAACAATCTTCCGATCGATTTCCAGATAATCATGGACCAGAGTATTTCTAAATCCGATCATTCGAATCCATTGTTCTTTTAATTGGCTATCCACATATCCGCTCTTTTCCATAAGTATGGGGATATCTCTATACCAATTGACTTCACCCAAATTTAAATCAGCGATAAGATGATTTCCTATATCCAAAGTGGCTTCAATGGCTAATTGAAGAAATCGCTCACCGCTTCCATATATTTCAGGCTTAGTGGTAAATTCATCAAAAGAATGCTTCTTCATTTTTTGGAGAATACGCAGATACTCGTCCAGTTTGGCCAGACGTCTGCGGATAACTTCAGCCTTAACCACTCAAAACCCTCTCTTTGTACGCTTCTCGTTGGACTTTAAGATAAGGATAGAAATCAAGATACCTGCGAACAATTCGGGAATAGAATTCACCGCGGTCAAACTCTTCGCAATGATAGATGACTTTATTCATTCTTACCGCCTCATACTGTAAAACAATATCGGCTTTCCCTATGAAAATTAAGTCAACGTGATCAAATCCTTCTCTAACCAGGTCAGCCAAAATATCCAGTTTTTTGCCCCAAATTGCTTTATCCTTTTCCACTATGGCTAAATCCAGATCACTTTCTGGATGCACTTTTCCGGTTGCCATAGAACCAAACAGATAGACAGCTGCAATCTCAGGATATTTCTTGAAGATTTTTGATAGAATTTTAATATCCGGGCTTTTCATAACGATGAAATTGTCCACCGAGAACACTGCTAAAAACAAGGATAAAGGTTAAAGGATAAAACAAAATATTTACCACCGAGAAACACCGAGAAACATTTTATTGTATTTTTTTGACCTCAGTGCATTTCGGTGCAGTTCGGTGGTTCATTATCTATCGACCAGCAAAAACAGCAGAGGCCAAATCTTTTGATTCTATAGTTTGCTAAATTCTTCTAACGTCAATCCCGCTTGTCTAATTATGGCACGCAGCGTTCCTTTGGCAATTTCTTTGTGCTTTGGAACCGTCAATCTTCTGAAGGGCGGTCTTTCATTTCGCAGAATAATATGGCTCCCTGTTTGATGATCTTTGATATAACCCACTTTTTTCAGCTTTTTACACAAGTCCTCGCCGGAAATTATCGGCAGTCTGCTCAAGAAAATACCTCAACGATTTCTTCCTCAATGGAGGGAGGAATTGGCTCGCCATGTTTTTCCAGACTTGCCAGATAACCCCTTATGGCATCCCGGATATTTTGTAAAGCCTCATAGCGCGTTTTTCCCTGAGAAATACAACCCGGCAAAGATGGACATTCAACTATGAATACGCCATCTTCATCTTGTTCAATAAGGACTCGATATTTCATGAACACATTCCTTTTTTGCTAATATTTTTACTCCTTCGGTGCAGTTCGGTGGTTAAATTCTTTTCTCGCAAAGGGCGCTAAGGACGCAACGTGTTTTTTATTTATTTTCTTGGCGGGCGCGGGCGATGTTCCCGGGAGATTATTTTTTAGGCGCCTCTTTTGTATCAGAGACATTTTCCCCATAAACCCTCTTTTTTAATTCACTTGCAACGGGCAGCCGATCATCGGGAATCATGGGAATCTCCTGCAAAATAACCCATTCCTCCGCTTTTTTTATTTTTCGCTTTGTGGAATACCCGTTTTATTCGATCAGTTGTTGTGTATTGCTTATTGGTTATTGGACGTTGCATAAAGCCAACAGCTAATCACAAAGAACTAATGGCTATAAGCCAAAAATGAGCTTATTCTCCAACCACTTTTAAAGCTTTTTTATAAAGATCATTACTTATTCGGAAGCCACCTTCCCTTATCAGCTTTTCCATTTCATTTCGCATTGAATCTATTTTATTTTCAGTCTTTGCACGGATTAAAATTCCTATAACACCAGTCATTTTTAAATCAAATGATCTGGCAATCTTCCGGCCATTGGTTTCATCTACAAGTAAAATTGCAGAATTATTTTCAATTGCAAGTGCGATCGCTTCAGCCTCTCCATTATCCAGCTCTTTTTCTAATAGACGCAAAATGTCTTTATTCTCTGGTTGAGCAATTTTAATCCATCCTTCATGGTAGGCTTTTTCTACTTCATGCGCTCCGTGCCTTCCTTTTCCTTCATCTACAACTTCCTTCCACACTGCTGGAGTTATAATTACATTGCTAAAAAACTCTCTCAACAATTCCAATCTTCCGATTTTTGAAAGATGAATTAAGACTGAAGAATCACTTATGGCTGGTGCCATAATGAATATCCTCTTCTAATTCTTCTTGCCCATAATGCCGTAGGATCTTTCTCTGGCCTAAAAGATCTTCAAATTCCCACTTTGTCATCTTTGCCAACATTCTTGCTTTCCCCAGTGAAAGTACCCCACGCGAATAAAGGGCAAGCGCCAGCTCTTTAAGAATTTCTTTTTCTTTTTCATCTGGAGGTAGTTTTACAGCTTCTAATATGTCCTCCGGTACTGATATTGTCAACTCTTTCATTTTCTACCATTCCTTTATATTGGAGGTTTAATTTTATTATAATGCATATCTTTTTAATGCCAAGGCAAAACAGCAGAAACAGCAGAATCAGCAGGAGTACCGGATGTTGGCTATTGGATATTCTTTGTTGCACGTTGGTTGTGGAATATAAGCTCAAATGCCTGATACCGGATGTCGGATGAAAAAAATAATTTCAGATGATAGCTGGTTGCTGAATGCTGAAAATTATATTAATGAACCAATCTTATAAGTGCTTTATTCTTAAAGATGGCGATTGGCTGTTTTTGAGGCTGTTTCTCCAAGGCGATACTATATTGTTTTAGTGGTATCCATATCAATATTCCATAATATATTTAAATACAAATTCTGCAGGGTTATTTACTTTCAAGGTTCCATCATATTTTCTCAAAATTTCATTAGCACATGTGATAAAATAATCCGATTCCATTTTTTTCAGCACAAGCCAAAGAAGTGCATCTATTCCTTTTATCCCCATTTTTTCAATTTGTTTCGCTCTATCCACTATTTCTGCTTCAATTGCTTGGTAAATACTGGATCTTGATAAAACTCTCTTAATAATACTTTTCCTTTCATCATACGTTATTATTAACTAGTTAGACGTCTTTTCGGAAGTGGATATTTTTCATGATGCTGCCAAATATATTTTTCAGTTCAAGAGATTCTTGAATGAGATCATTTAATTTTTCATTATTTGGGACACCAATTTCCCGCAATATCCTGAGCCAATAGCTCGCTTCTTTAGATTCCTTTATCCTGTGAAATACACGCCATATAATATCATACGTATATTCAGCCATACCGATGCTGCGGAAATACTTTTGTGATACCCAGCATTTTATTTCACAGGACGAGACAAATACTCATTTTGTTTTATATCCTTTCTACGCAACAGCAACTTCAGGTTTAATGAGTCTTGATTTGGCTGGTTTTAGACCCTTTACTTTCACATAGACAACTTTTTGTTCTGCTTCTCTCTGCTTCTCTGCTAATTCCCTGCTCCATTTATTATAATCCTCATCTCCTTCAACCTGAAGAATAACCTGTGCATTTATGGGTATACTCACTGCAAAATCAGGGTGCTCTATTACGTAACGGTCAAATTCTGTAACCAATATAGCATGTTTTTTTTCTAAAATATCCATCTCTTATTTACCCTCCAGAAAGGCTTTCTGGTAAATTTTCCAATTTTCCTTTATATCTTCATCTGCCACAATTAAAGCTTCGCTAAGTTTCAAATTAAGATCCTTCTTAGTTTTTCTTCCATCAATGCAGCATCTATCTACATGTGCAAATCCGTGCGCCGAATCGTAGCGAATTACTACTTGCCATTGATTATTAACGAATACTTCTAACTGAACGGCAAAAGCAACAACTTTGCCTTTATCTGTTTCATGATAATGTCTCTTGCGAACATTCTCCCCCAAAGGTATTACATATTCACTAATTCTCAAATCTTAGCTACCTCTATAGGGCAAATTATTATACCTGTAGTTTTGCAACGCGTTCCATTATTATCTATAGCAAAATCCTCTAAGAACGCTAGGCTTTTTTATCCGTATTAATCTGTGTAATCCGTGGACTTTTTTCCTTACCACCGAGAACACGGAGAAACACCGAAAATTATTTTATTGTATTTTTCTTTAACCTCAGTGTACTTCGGTGCAGTTCGGTGTTTCATTTTTTCTCGCAAAGGGCGCTAAGGACGCAACGCTTTTTATTATTTACTTTGCGAACGTGGCGGGCGTCGCGAGAGATTTTTAGCTCTCGAAAAAAAGAACAAGGTTAAAGGATAAAAAAAGACAACAATTAATAAAATAATGAACTTTTTTCAGACATCGTTACGAAAGTGAATCTTTTTCATGATACTGGCAAAACTATTTTTTAGTTCGTATAATTCGCAAATACGATCATCCGATTTTTCATTACTTGAAATACCTGATTCCCTTTCAAATTCTAAGCTAATAATTTCTTCCCCTCTTCCTTCACTTTTTCCTTTATCCTTTAACCTTCATATCTTACAGTATCTCCCAACCATTTGCCGGTCCCGTAAAGCTATCTGTGCGAATAATTATAAGCCAAATCTATTTTTTATCGCGACAAGAAACGCTTCAAAAATCGGTTGATAAT
Source organism: bacterium BMS3Abin15 (assembly GCA_002923195.1). Taxonomy (GTDB): domain Bacteria; phylum Patescibacteriota; class Minisyncoccia; order Moranbacterales; family 2-12-FULL-40-10; genus BMS3ABIN15. The sequence goes on along the minus strand of BDTH01000057.1, from coordinate 5,742 downwards.
CGGGTAACCGGCCATAAATCACCCGAGCCTCCTCCTCGGAATAAATATGAGACATTGCATTCCTATCGTCTAACACAGCCAGCCACTTTTCCTCATCCTGTAAAAGCCCCAATCGAAAACTCTCTTTCAGGCATTCGCGTGGTGTTTTACAAATGATTCCTTCAAGTAATAGTGCCCGCTTTGCGGTTTTCCAGGCCAATTCAAAAGTGAATTCAAACCGCTGAATAGAAGCATCAACCTTCAGGTCATTTTTTTCTTGTTTCAAAGCTTCACTGAATCTGTCCAGTGCTTTCCGAAACTTACCAATGGAGTAGGCAAGTTCCCTTTCCTGCTCAGCCATAGAGCTTCCTGGCATCAGCTAATATGATTTCCTTGAAATCCGGATCAACTGCTTCCAAATTAATCAGGTCGATAGAATAGAGCGTGCGAATGTTTTCAATTTCCCGTTTGACTTTCCTATAAACACCTTCACTCAATTGAGGGCAGGAAATGGCCAGATCAATGTCGGCGCCTTCAGCGGCTTCATTTTTCGCACGCGAGCCAAAAAGATAGAGCTCAAAATGAGTGTTTTCCCCTAACTGCCGGATAATCATTCCAATGATTTGATTGAGCAATTCATTTATACGAGTATTTTCTTCGGTTGCTTTTAGATTAGAATGTAAAATGGTTGAATTGGTCATACGAGACCGCCAAGCCGATATTTACGGTTTATTGATTTCATTCCACGGATTTCCAAGGATCTTTTTATATGTGTTAATCTTGTGTCAATAATTTGAAAACTGCCCATTAATATATCCGGGTTTTTCATAACGATAAAATTAACCACCGAGAATACCGAAAAATATTTTATTGTATTTTCCTTTAATCTCAGTGTACTTCGGTGCAGTTCGATGGTTCATTTTTTTTCTCGCAAAGAACGCAACGTGTTCCTTTTATTTCATTTCTTGCAAAGGGCGCAACGCTTATTTTAGCTCTCGCAACGAACGCTACGCTTTCTTTTATCTCATTTCTCGCAACGAACGCAACGGGCGCAAAGAATTTTTATTGCTTCGCTGGCATGGTGAGATATTTTGCTATAGGTTATTCACGATTCTTACAATTCCATTTTTCAGGAGGATTTCATTGAAATTTATGAGTAATCCCAGTCTTAAACCCGTTAGCTTCAGGTAAGTAAGCAGTTGCTTTTTATGAAGATCATTTAACTTTTCAACGGATTTGAGTTCGATGATTACTTTATTGTCAATTATAATATCCGCACGAAAGGCATTGTCAAATTTTCTGCCGTCGTATTCAATGGGAACAGTTTTCTGAATATCATAAGGAATGTTTTGTTTATCCAGTTCGTAACAAACAATGTTTTCATAAACAGATTCAAATAATCCCGAGCCTAAAGTTTTATGGACTTTGAAGGCAATATCAAGGAATATTTTTGAAATCTCGTTTTCTGTCATTTCTCGCAAGGGACGCAAAGGCTCATTCTATTTCTTTTCTCGCTAAGGACGCCACGAGCGCAATGGACGCAATGACATTTTATTCATTTTCTTGGCGAACGTTGCGGGCGTGGCGAGAGATTTTTTGTCACCCAGAATAGCGATACAAATACTGAATAACAGCGAAATTTATCATATGATATTAAATTTCTTCACCTTGCTCTTTAAATTATTTTTTACATCTTCCCAATCGATACCAGTCAGCAGAATAGGTATTGGGTCATTTTCTGCATCCTCGAAATAAATCAAAGATTTTAGCAACATATAGTGGTAATCACTAATGGCGTACTTTTTTTCAAAAAGTTTAAATAGAGTTTCCAAAGAAGAAATCTGAAGAAGAAAATAAATATCAATAAAATCTTTCTTAGTTCCTCGACTTGCAATTGCAGACAGTTTCATGCAGGCAATATCTTCCAGGCTGGCTATCTGCATCGATTCTTCAGTAATCAATTTTCCAATAAGGGGATAATTATAACTTATAAAGGAAACCCTTACACCATCAAGGATTCCATACAAAGTGTCTTTTGCCTCGGAAAGTTTTTTGAATAAACCTATATTTGAAAGATTTATCGAAAGATGCTCATTGTTAATACTTTTCTGTGAGAAAAAATCAAAATCCACCGACCTGCGGTGGCCAATTTGCAATGCCAACGCCGTACCGCCTGCCAGGTAAAAATCCCTTAACCACTTTTGCTTTTTCAATTTATTATAGAGACGAAGTTGCCTTTCAGGCATAATTTCGTATTTCAGATCATCCTTTTTCAAAGAACGTTTTCCAATAATTCAATGTTTTCTTGTCCAGCCGTCTGCTGGCTAAGACCGTATCGCGAATCTGGTTCTCCTCCATGTGAGCAAACAGCCATTTAATGTCGTGAAGATTTCCATAGGACAAAATTCTCTCGACAATGAATTTTCCATACTTCTCCAAAGTTAAACTGTCAAAATCACAATCCCAAAAATATTTCTTAAGAGAGCTGGGGAGTTTTCTCGAGCTTGTTCTCATAAAAGAGTCTCTGCTGCTTTCTGTAAACGTAAAAATTTTTATTTTTTTCTCGCAACGGTTTCCTTTATTTTACCTCTCGCTAAGCACGCAATGAACGCAAAGTTCTTTTTTATTTCTTTTCTCGCTAAGCTCGCTACGGGCGCAAAGGATTCTGTTATTTTACCTCTCGCTAAGCACGCAATGAACGCAAAGTTCTTTTTTATTTCTTTTCTCGCTAAGCTCGCTACGAGCGCAAAGGATTCTGTTATTTTACCTCTCGCAAAGCACGCTACGGGCGCAAAGGGTTTTATTTTTAGTTCTCGCTAAGCTCGCAAAGAATGCAACGCGTTTTTATCTTCTTTCTTGGCGATCTTGGTGGGCGTGGCGAGATATTATTTTCTACTGAAAAAAACAACGAATACAGGAATTTGAAATTGTTTGTTGTTGTTTTATTTTTGTTCTATTGCTCTGTTTTATCAAATGTTATGTAATATTATTTCTCAAACGTCGGGACACTATCGATGAGTGAAATCAATCCACAAATGGAGCTTCCGCATTATGCCATGCACCTGTCCAATAGCTCCGTATGTCAATCCAAACACCCATCTCACGCAAAAGCGGCCAAGCCCATCACAGCAAAAAGATATTGTGCCGCAACATCAAAAAAAGACTTATGAAAATTTGTGTTCATTCCTGATAATTCGTGGGCGGTACTAAATAAATGTAACACCCCTACAAATACAACTTATCAATCATTCCAATCGCAATCACCGCCGTGACGATTTGGAGAGGAATTCCAATCTTCAAATAGTCCTTAAATTTATATCCGCCGGGCCCATAAACCATTAAGTTTGTCTGGTAACTGATCGGCGTCGCGAAGCTGGCCGCCGCCGCAATCGCCAGGGTGATTGCAAAAGGGTGGAATCCCAGGCCGGTCGCCGCCGCCGTGGAAATCGCCACGGGAAATAATAGTGCTGCAGTGGCATTACTTGTGATGATCAGGTTGGTGAGGCTGGTTACCACATAGACGCCCGTTATCGCCCCTATCGTTCCAAACCATTGTTTCATTGATACCAATCCCGCCGCGATCATATCCGCCAGCCCGGAATTTTGGATGGCCGCCGCCAGACCAAATGCGCAGGCGATCACGATCAGAACTTTCCAATCCACCACGTGCCGTATTTGGGCGGGGGAAATGCTCCGGCCCATGACCAGTAACAATGCTGCCAATCCGGCGGCAACCACAAGCGGCAGCATGCCGCTCGCCGCCAGAACAATCATCCCCAGAAAAACGGCAATGGAATAATACATTTGCCATTGGGGTTTGGAGGGCACCACTTCAGAATTCGAGATCAAATAAAAGTCGTTTGAATGGTACCAGCGTTTTATAAAGGCATGATCGGCAAGCAGCAATAATGTGTCGCCGGAATGCAGAACCACATCCCCGATCTTTTTCCGGATTCGTTCCCCGTTGCGATGAATGGCAATAATGACGGCACCGTACGTTGAACGAAAATTACTTTCCCGCACATTTTTCCCCACTAAAGGTGAACTGGGCGACACAACTGCCTCATACGTTTTCACCCGGTCCGAATCATACCGCTTAAGATCAAATGAAGATTCCTTAATTAACTGCAACCCGGGCGTTCGCTGCAGTTCCAAAATGGTTTTGGGCAGTCCTGTAAAGAAGAGCCGGTCTCCCTCTCGAATTCGTTCATCCGGACCCGCCGGTGCAATCACATCTCCGTTGCGTACAATCTGAAAAAGAAACAAGCCTTTTAAATGCCGCAGCTTCCCCTCTTCGATCGTTTTACCGATGTTTTTATATGCCGCCGTAACCTTTAATCCAATCACAAATTCACGGGTATTTTCGCCCAATTTCACTATCGGTTCTTTGCGGTCCGGTAAAAGCCTGTTCCCGAAAATCCAGAGGAAAATTAACCCGGTTAAAGCGACCGGCACGCCGACTTTGGAAATTTCGAAAAAGGAAAACCCCGGCTCGCCGCTTTCGATCAAAAGTCCATGCACGACTAACGTTGTGCTGGTACCGATTAAGGTACACATTCCACCAAGAATAGCGGCATAGGATGCCGGAATGAGAAATTTTGAAGGCGCCAAATCTTGTTTTTCCGCCCATGAGCGCACCGTGGGAATCATCATGGCCACCAGCGGTGTATTGTTTGTAAAAGCGGAAGCCGCCGCCGTTGGGAAAGAAATTCGCAGAATTTGCCGTGAGATGCCTTTTGATTTGCCCCGGGAAAAGAGCAGCACGTTGAAAAGCTCCAACGCACCCGTGTTGTACAATGCCCCGGCCACGACAAATAAAATTCCAATGGTTAACATTCCCTGATTCGAAAATCCGGCAAACGCTTCATTCACGGTAATTGTCTTGCCGATAATCAGGGTGATTAGGGCGCCAAAGAACACAACTTCTGCCTGAAGCCATTCTTTTGCAATAACAAAAATGGCAATGGCCAGAATTAAAATCGTGTAGTAAAATTGAAAGGTATGCACCAAATTAAATGACACCGCTATTTTTTAAGTAGGCCATAATGCGTTCGGCACTCTTCTCTACCGTCAATTGATCGGTTCTGATTTCAAGCTCCGGTTTCAGCGGCGGTTCGTAGGGTGCCGAAATCCCTGTGAACTCCTGAATTTCTCCCCTTCGGGCTTTTTTGTACAACCCTTTGGTATCTCTCTCTTCACAAACAGCGAGCGGGGCATTCACATAAACTTCCGCAAAATCGCCTGGCGCTAAAAGTCCCCTGACCCAATCCCGGTCCTCCCGATAGGGCGAAATAAAAGATGTAATGATAATAGTACCGGCATTCACAAACAACTTCGCAACTTCTCCGATCCGCCGGATATTCTGTTCCCGGTCTTTCGGAGAAAAACCAAGGTCTCGATTCAATCCGTGTCGGATATTATCACCATCCAAAATATACACCTGGCAGCCCCTCTCGAACAGTTGCGCCTGCAATTCAACCGCAATGGTTGATTTCCCCGAACCGGAAAGACCGGTTAACCAGATCACAATGCCTCTGTGTCCGTTTCGTTTTTCCCGGTCCTGTTTTGTGATACCCGTTTCGTGCCATTTAATATGGGTGCTCTTAATAGTTTCCTTTTCGGTTCTTTTTGCGCTCCGGTAATAGTCCTTTAAAATCTGAGCCACCGGTTCCCGCATAACCCGGTTGTCCACAACTTCATTATTTTTAAGTTTCCGGCGTAATTCCTTGCCCGAAATATTGATATTATGATATCCTTTCGGTT
>BDTH01000056.1 GCA_002923195.1 bacterium BMS3Abin15 | reverse complement strand
TCTCTTAATTTTTTAACTTGTTCTAATTGACTCATTTTTGTTTATTTATTTTTTAGCTTTCTATAATTGCTTTACAAACATAACCTAGCATTAAACGAATAGATGAAATTGCATCATCATTGGCTGGAATAGGATAGTCCACCTTCAAGGGATCCACATTGGTGTCAGTCAGAGATATGATAGGAACTCCCACTTTAGCAGCCTCTCTGACCGCGGAACTGTTTTCATTGATATCTACAATAAAGACTGCTCCCGGAAGATCATCCATATCTTTGATTCCCCCCATTTTCTTCTCCAGCTTTTCTAACTCCTCGGCTTTTTTCATTCTCTCAAATTTAGTATATTTTTCAAATTTTCCTTTAGCAAGATCCTCTTGTGAATCTTTGAGATATTTAGTGCGACCCCTGATGACCTTAAAATTAGTAAATGTTCCTCCTAGCCAACGTTCAACAGAATAAGGCATTTCACAGCGCTTAGCAGCAGACCTAGTTAAATCTTTGGCTTGTTTCTTTGTTCCCACAAAAAGAATCTTCTTCCCTTCTTTTTTTATCTTTTTAGCAAACTCAAGTGCTTCTTCTAGTTTTTCTGATGTTTCCTGGAGATTAATAATGTTCATTCCATCGCGGGTAGTAAATATGTATTCGTCCATTTTTGGGTTCCTTCGGGATTTCTGATGGCCAAAATGAACGCCATTTTTTAACATTTCCTCCATACTCGTCTCAAGATTTTTGAAATCAAAATCAGCGAAATAATCTTCGCTGCTGGGTTTATCTTTAGTCTGCAAAGCATCTTGAGCCTTTGCAGGCTTCGTTTCTTCTTTTTTCATTGTGTTATTTCCTTAATTATTTATTTATCCCGCCAGCTGGCAGGATACACCTACTTTTCCATTACTATGGCTCTAATCCCTCCCTTTTATAAAAAGGGTAGGACAGGAACAAGCCGTGAAAAAGTATGTTTTTTGTAACGTGTTCTAGTATACCAAATACCTAATACTTGTCAATTATCCGATTATATGTTAGATTACTCAAGTATAAAATAACTAGGAAAAATAACAATGAAAAAGGATATTCATCCAAAATATTACGATAACGCTGTGATAAACTGTTCTTGCGGAACAGCTATTAAGACTGGATCGACTCAGGAGAAAATGGAAATAGAAATTTGCTCCCAGTGCCATCCTTTTTATACCGGCAAGAAAAAAATGCTTGACGTTACAGGCAGGGTTGATCGATTCAAGAAGCTGACTGAAAAAACAGCTGCCAAGAAACTTGTCCGCCGGAGCCTTGGCAAAGGAGGGAGCGCTGCTAAAAAAGCAAAGAAACCCAAGCAAGTAACAAAGGTAACAGCCAAAAAGAAATCAAAGAAGAAAAAATAATATCATGGGATGTATTACATCAAAAGGGGATTGTTATGAAAAAAATGTTAAAGCTGTTCTTTCTTTTCTTTGTTGTACTCCCAGCTATAGCGATCATTCCTGCATTAACTATTAAATTTACAGGAATAAGTTTTGAAAATGTAAATCAATACGCATTAATGACTTATAACGGAGCCTATCTTTTTTTGGGCATATCGCTAATGTGGCTATCTAGAAAAATTGGAGCCATTGCATAAACACAAGTCAAAAGAGACTTCTCATATGAAAAGTCTCTTTTTTTATTTATTTTCAAATTTGCGCCTAGGCATGCTTTTAAAAAAAACTGCTTTCGCCACTGTTTTTCCATTTGTTTAAAATTTTACTAGATACTTTTTTAGCAAGTTCGCTGATTTGCATCCAAAATATTGACCAAATCCAGACAAAAATTATCCAGCCTATTGATATTTTGGGGATAAATATCCCAAAGAAGGCGAACATGGTGGCGAGAGTCTGGGTTCCGAAAGTTGCTGCAATAACTTCCTTGCTCGGCAGAAATTTATACCACAAATTTTTTGTATGGGCCACGTAAATGAGAAGATGCCCCGAAACAACTAATTTTAAAAAAAATATTGATTGAATATAATCCCAGCTTAAATTTAATTTTATCATGATAAAAAATAACAAAAGGCTGTTAATAACTCCCACCATTCCGAAAAGCGAACTTAAAACAAACCTCTCCCTTGTTTTTATTTTCCTTGGCTTGGAAACATCTTTAACCCTGTTAAATGCCAGCGATATTATGGGTATGTCATTGAGAAGAGCCAGGAGCAAGAGCTGCACCGGAACAAGAGGGTACTTATGATAGATAAGTCCCAAAATTGAGATAGTTATAATTACCCGGAAACTTTCTGAAATGCGGTATACGGAATAAGTGTATACTCTGGAAAATATTTTTCTGGATTCTATTACCACATTCCTGATTGTCGAAATTCCCGACGACAACAGGACGATATCGGCAGAACTTTTCAATGCATCCACCGCGTTTCTGACCGCGATGCCGACATTGGCCGCCCTGATGGCCGGCAAGTCATTAATTCCGTCTCCTGTCACTGCCACAACGCGACTTAGAGAGGCATCTTTCACCAGTTGATACTTTTCCCCTGGTAAAACCTCGTAGTAAATTTGTTTCTCCATAAGCCCCACTTCTCTTCCTATCTTTTGCGCTATTCCCCTGTGATCCCCCGTAACCATCCGGACTTCCATACCGCTGTCTTCCAAAAAACGGATTATTTTCCTAGTTCCGGGATACAACGTGTCTGACAGCAAAATCATTCCAACCAGCTTCATTTTCTCTTCCTTGTGTCCTGATTTATTAACCGCCACTAATATAGCCCTATGTCCTTCGTCAGCCGCTGATTGGATGTCCTTCCTTAATACTATTTTTTGATCATCGCTTAAATCGCATAGGGATTCGATGATTTGCGGAGCGCCGGAAGAAACGGTTATCTTTTCCCCGCCGACTACCGCGTAAGTGGTACTTCTTTTTCTTTCGGAATCAGCCGGTATAAAGTTTATTATTTTATAATCCTGTTCGATTGACCCTGACTCTTTGGCCCTTTTAATAATCGCACGGTTGATCGGGTTGGTTTCATTGCCCGCCTCAGCAAGAAAGGAAAAAAACAAAACGTCTTTTTCTGAAGCGCCGTAGGGTATTATTTTTCCAGCTTGAATTTCATTTTTAGTGAGCGTGCCCGTTTTGTCGGTAAAAAGAAGATCAACATTAGCCAAATCTTCCAGTGACGATATTCTTCTTACTATAGATCCTTTTTTTGCAAGAGAAAGCACGCCCAAGCTTATTATTAAAGTTATAACTGTCGGCAAGGAAATGGGAATGCCCGCTATTATTAAGCTAAGGGCGATAGTAGTTAATTCAAGTATTTTTTCCCCCCGCAACAGAAAAAATAGGGTGAGTATTGTTACAGCCGAAATACTAAGCAAGGCGAGAAATTTGGCAATCAGCATGATGTCTGTCTCCAATATGCTTCTTTTTTCGCTTTTTTCAACTGCCAAAAGCGTTTTATTAAAATAAGTATTTTTTCCTGTAGCAGTGACTCTTGCCTCGCCTTGTCCTGTCACGACAAATGCTCCGGAAAAAACCTTATCGCCATCTTTCTTCTCTTGTGGCAGGGATTCTCCGGTTAGAACGGCTTCATTGATAAACAAGTTACTGGCAGCCAAAATGGAAACATCTGCAGAAACAATATCTCCGACATTAAGCCTTATCAAATCGCCTGGGACTAGATTGGAAGAGTCCACTGTTTTCCATTTTCCGTCGCGTTTCACATTCACTTTCACTGACAAATGCTCCTGGAGTTTTTTGATCGCATTGTCGGCTTTCCTCTCCTGCCAAAAGGCAACAAAAAAATTGATAAGTATCAGAATCAAAATGAAATAAAAATCAAATTTTTTCCCGGAAAAAAGAGAGAGCGAAGCCGCCCCCAGCAACATCAAAGAAATCGGGGACAAAAACCAGTGGAAAACTTTCCTTAGGAAGTTTTCTTTTTTTTCATCTATTTTATTAAAGCCGTATTTTTCCAGCTTCTTCCTAGCCTCTTCCGAGGTTAATCCGTCAGAGATCATACGCGATAAGTAATTTTTATTTTATCATTTCAACAAGTGTTATTTGCCCATTTCTGCTTGCCCTCCCCTAAATATCTGGATTTTATTTTTAACATAATAGTTGTGTAAGTTAATTTTACCAAAAATAATTCCTTCTGTCATTTTATGTAACTTATCTGCAAGAAATTCTCCCGCCGTCTAAATCATATTTCATTTTCAGCCAGCTGAAATTCATACGATTCGCTTCCTTGCAAAAACTACTGGGACTTAACTCGTACTCCGTTCCAAAGACAGCCTTGTTTTGTTTTATAAACGGCAAAAGAAGTCCACATTCATCGTATTCAAAACATTGTTCATTTATAGCAAAATCGAAGTGATTAACGAGATCTTTTACTTGTTCCAAGTCATTTTTCAAGGCGATTGACAGACTTCTGCTATGAGCTTCTTCTGCCAGCCACTTATTGTATCTCAGCTGGTCACCATAAGTTAAGCTAAGTCCGTTGTTATTTTGATAGCTATCCATATTATCAGCCTCTACACCATCACAATTTTTTTCAACTGCTAAATCAAGTCTTCCTCTAATAATACCAGAAAATTTTTCGTAATTGGATATGTCAAGCCATTTTTCATCAGGCCAATCATCCATGGTTTTCCCGATAACATCTTTTGGAAAATCTTTGGCGTCACTTCTATACTCTTCCCAACTGCCAGCAGAAAAATAGCAAATAACTTTTATTCCCCTTTTATGAAGCTCGTCGATTGTGGCCTGTGGTGTTTCCTCCAGATCAATATCGTACAGATCAACATTGTAGCTGGTGTTGATTTTTCCGGATAATTGCCACTGCCAAGATAGCCCTGGTGTCGGCTTGTACCATGAAAGTGCTTGATCTTCGCTTTCCTCGCCTGCCTCATTGATTTCTGAAATTGTGGATTTTTCTTCTTTTGTTGCGCTAATATTTTTATCTGTCGCTTCCTCTTCTTGGCTTACGATTTCACTTTTCTCGGTTCCATTGTTTATAGATTTATATCTAAATGATAGCCCCAGCGCTATCAGGAATATAATAATTAGGATAAAATATATTTTTTTCATACGTTATAGTTGTAATACTAAAACAATATAACTAGGATAATTCCGTATACCAATAACCCTAGTAATGGCAGGAGCGCAAAAGGATATTTTTTCCAATTTGTTTTTTGATTCAATTGTATGGTTCTGTCATTTTGCAATAAGTAAGTAGCTGGAAAAACTATAAAAGAATAGCTTATAAAAAATAAGGGGAAAATAATTAATAATAGTGCAGGAGTTACTAGGGAAAAATTTCCACTTAATACAGTTCCGAGAACGCCATCTGCAAAAAAGTCATAAACCCCTCCTAGAATTAAAATTGCAAAAAGGGAATAAGAATACCTCATCTCAATCTTATACAGCAACCAAATCATTATTATATACCAGGGCATCGTCACCAGTAAATCCAAAAAAATATTTGGACTGGCCGCAATGCCACTTACGCCAAAAATTTTCTCTATAGCCCAAAACTCAAACTCAATCCATACTGCACTCAGGCTACCAATAATAATGAATTTCCATTTGGCGTTGATTTTCCAGACCTCAACTTTAGCCGAAATTGGTTTTCTGAATATCCAAAACAGCAG